>WJIY01000040.1 GCA_014730005.1 Candidatus Babelota bacterium
AATTTTTAAATCATTTAATCTTAATTTGCCTACGAATTCAACTTTATATGGTGATTCTGGATATACAGATTATCTTTATGAAGATTTAGTAAACGAGGCTTCAGGAATAAGGTTTTTGCTTGCAAGAAGGTCTAATTCCAAGAGACCTCATGCTGCATGGATAAAATTTTTGCTTGAATGTGGACGAAAAAAAATTGAAACTGCATTTAGTAAAATTAATAGTTTATTTCCCCGAAAAATTCATGCTGTTACTAAGGCTGGATTCGAACTTAAAGTTTTTTGCTTTATTCTTGCGTATAGTTTTAATTGTTTAATGGTCACAACTTGAGTTAATTAATCTTTTATGAAAAATCTTTTTGTAATTTCTATAGCAATTGTTTTTGTCATTGAAAGACTTATTACAAGGATCCAATCGAATAGGTTTAAAGATACAGTCTCAAATAGGCTTTGTAAAAATGGTATGTAAAGAATTAATAAATGGGCAAAAAAACTGACGAATACTGCTGCGATTAACCAATGATTTGAGAGCAAATTTATTTTAAAAATTGATTTTCTCAAGCTTTTCATTGAAAAGGCATAAAATAATGAATTAATTGCGAGTGTAGTAAAAATTATTGTTCTTATGTGGTTATAATTTAAGCTTGTTTTTAGTAAAAATATATAAAAAAGGAATAATATAATATCTGTTATAATTGTTACTCCAAAAATTATTGTTTTAATTTCCTTATTCATTAAGGGTTCATTTTTTTCACGAGGAGGTTCGCGCATTATTTCGGGTTCAGAAGGTTCCATTGTAAGCGCAATATCAGGAAATCCATCCGAAATTAAATTTATCCATAAAATTTGAGTGGCAAGGATTGGTAGGGGATAATTAAAAATTATTGTCAGACTTATCAAAATTAATTCCCCAAAAGAATCTGATAAAAGATATGTTATAACTTTTCGGATATTATCAAAAATTGTTCGTCCTTCTTTTACCGCAAGTTTTATTGTTTTTAGATTATCATTGAGTAAAATAATATCCGATATTTCATGCGTAACATCAGATCCAGAACCTAAAGACACACCAATATTTGCTGCTTTTAATGCTGGAGCATCATTTACACCATCCCCTATCATTGCAACAGATTGATTATTTGCTTGCCATGCTTTAATAATTTTAATTTTATGTTTAGGTTCTACACGTGCAAATATATCAATAGACTGAATTTTTTCTGTGAGTTCTTCTTCTGATATTTCCTCCAGTTCCGATCCTGTCATAATACCATTTTCAACAGACATTCCAGCACTTTTAGCAATATTAGCTGCAGTATCTTTGTGGTCCCCAGTTACTAATACCAATTTAATTCCTGCTTTTTTTAATTCTTCAACAGTTTCTTTGGCCTTTGGTCTTAGAGGGTCTTTAATTCCAATAAGTCCTAAAAAATTAACTCCTTGAATATCTTCTTGTAAATTAATTTGGTTTGAATCTTTGCTTGCTATAACGAGCAGTCGTAGTCCTTCCTTTGCTAATTTATTGGATATTTCGCGGATTTTTTTAAGATAATCATTTTTCTTGCACATATTTAAAACTGTTTCTGGTGCACCTTTAATTATCAATTTTTCTTGATCGTTAAATTTATGTGAAGTTGCCATATATTTTAATTCGGATGAAAATGGTATTTCCTCTAATAATTCATATTTTTGTTTGATTTCTTCTGGATTTAAACCAAAATTATCTGCTGCTTGTAACAAGGCGATTTCTGTTGGATCTCCGAGACCTTTATTTTTTTCAGGATCAAATTCTGCATCATTATTTAAAATTGCAGCAATTAGTATTTTTTTAAAATTTTCATGTTTATCAATAAAATTTTTTTTATTTTTTATTTCATTAATCTTAAATTCATCTTCAAGAGTGGTAATTGTATCTACTTGCATTTGACCTTTTGTTATAGTTCCAGTTTTATCAGTACAGATAACTGATACGCTTCCTAAAGTTTCAGCCGCAATTAAATGTCGAACTAAAGCCTTTCGTTTTAGCATTCTTTGGGTTCCTACAGCAAGAACAACTGTAACAGCAACTAAAAGTCCTTCGGGGATAGAGGCCACAGCTAAAGCAATTCCCATAATAATAATTTTTGTAAGTTGAATTCCTCTTATAATTCCTATCAGTAAAATTATAATAACTATAAATATAAATATTATGCCTAGAATCCAACTTAATTTTTTAATTTGTTCTTGAAGTGGGGTACTTTTTTCTTCCGTTTCGGTAATTAATCCTGCAATGTGCCCTAATTGAGTTTTGGATCCAGTTTTGACTACAATTCCTGTAGCTTTACCGTTTATAACACTGGTTCCTGAAAAAGCCATATTTATTCTATCACCAACGGTTGCATCGTTTTCAATAGCTTTAGATTGTTTTTTTACGGGTTTTGATTCTCCTGTTAAAATTGCTTCATCCACTTCAAATTGATTTGTATCAAAAAGTCTGATATCTGCAGGTATTTTTGACCCTGCTTCAAGTATTATGATATCTCCGGGAACAAGTTTTTTTGCCTCGATTTCTTTTGTTTTTTCATTGCGGATTACTTTACAATGCAAAACTTCATATGATTTGAGTTTTTCAACAGCTCGTTCTGCTTTCCATTCTTGAATAAAACCGATTACAATATTTAGAATTACAGCTATAGCTATTACTATAGCATCCTTTATTTCTCCAATAATCAAACTGAACATAATAGCTATTAGAAGTACAAACATTAAAGGGTTGAGAAATTGACGTGCTAAAATTAAAAGCGGATTGATGGGTTTTTTTTGCGGTAAAATATTTGGGCCAATTTTTTTTAATCGTTTTTTAGCCTCATCTTGAGTTAGTCCTGTTTTTAAACTAGTTTTAAGTTTTGAAGTGATTGTTTCTATATTTTCTTTATAAAATTTCATTTGCATATCTTATTTTTTCTTTTTTAAAGGTTTACCACAATGAGGACATGTTTTTCGTTTACGTTTTTTTACTATAACTTCAGTAAAACCGGAACTTAAAATACTGGTTGGTAGTGCAATGATCGCTATACCTAAAATGCCAATTAAGGATGCAAATGTTTTACCCAATTTAGTTAATGGCCTTGCCATAGTTTCTATTCTTAATAATTCGTTTATGCTCCACCACATTGAATTTATAACATTAGAATATTCTTGAGGTTGAACTCTGTGCTCTGCATAAAACATCATAACTGAAGAAATTATTACTAATATAGTAAATATCATTCCTGTGACAGCTAATTCTTCTTTCTTTTTTCTTAAGACCTTTGTAATAATATTTAGAGCAGATAAATAGGTTTGTATTTTTAATAATCGTATTATTCTTAAAAATCTTATAATTCGGATGAAACGAAGATCATAAGTAAAAAATGGAATATAAAAAGGTGCAAACGCCATGAAGTCTATAATTGCTTGAGGAGTTAACATAAATCTTAACCTGCCTTTAATTGGGCTTCTATATCTGTATTGTTGTGTGCACAGCCAAACTTTGAGTACATATTCGATTGTGAATATGGCAATTGAAAAAATTTCAAAATAATAAAATAGATAATAAAATTGTTCATATATATTTTGAATAGTTGCAAGAATTATTGCAATGGTATTTAGAAGTATTAGAGTTAATATGAATATATCAAAAGCTTTACTATATTTATCACCTTCTTTTTCTGGATTAACGATTTCCCATAAATATTTTTTATTTAAAGACATGTAAACTCCTTTTTGTTAATAATTTGCTTAAAAGGAATTTATTTTTCAATAAAATAGAGATTGCGTTATTTATGATACTATTTATATTAATTTGAATTTAAAATGAAAAAGTGATTCGTACACGAATCACTTTTTCATTTTAAATTCAATATTTTTTTATTGAATATTTATATTATTTCTTTTTTTTTGGTCTTGCAGCCATACGAACCTTACCTTTTAAAGACTTTACCTTTTTGGCAGCCTTTTTAGTTTTTTTAGCAGCTTTTTTAGTTTTTTTAGCAGCTTTTTTTACTGCTTTTTTAGCGGTTTTTTTGGTTGTTTTTTTAGCGGTTTTTTTAGCAGTTTTTTTGGCGGCTTTTTTAGCGGTTTTTTTTACTTTACCAGCAGTTTTTTTAGCTTTAGTAGCAGTCTTTTTAGCTTTAGTAGCAGTCTTTTTTTTAGTTGTCTTTTTTTTCTTTGCCATATTATTTCTCCTTTTTTTCTTTTCCTTAAAAAACCTTAGAAGTTTTTTATCCTCCTGTAATATAAACAGATACCTTATTTACCTACTATACCTAATTTAATTATAGACTAATTTGCACCCTATTTGTCAAATATATGAATGTTAATTTTAATTTTTATTTAAAATTTTTGTTTAGTCTGTTTAATTTTTTACTAAAACAATTTAATGAAAATATGCACTAGTAAATTGTTTTGATGAAAAAAAAATAGAGTTAAAAAAAACTGAAAAAAAATTATGAACAGTTATAATTTTTAATAATTCCACTTTCTTTTAAAAAATTATATAGACTTTCTCTGTATTGAAATGGTGCCTTAGAATGTATTCTTACATGGTTGCCTATATCTGAAAGCATGAACTTTGTAAAAATATTTTTTTCTTTTGCCTTTTGATATACCTCAATAGCCTCTTCTAAAACAGCGAATGGATCATATGTAAAATGTTCAAAATAACAAGGAATTTTAATATCTTCGATCATTTCAATTGGATTAAGATCAAAAATGCTACCATTAAGTTTTAAATCTAAATACCATCTTGCTATAGGGAATTTCATTATTATTTTTCTTAATAATCTGTCTTCTGCTATACAGGCTCTATTAAATTGATTTTCAAATTTGGAAAATATACTATTTAAAACAAGTCCATCAGCAGTTGAATTTCCTTTTTTTTGTGCTTCGATAGTTGCTTTCATGGCCATAGCCGCACCAGCACAAAAACCTACTAAGATTATTGGGTTTTTATTATCTTTTTTAATAAAATCAATTACTGCTTGGATATCTAAATAAGCATTTGCTCCAAAATCATATCTTGAAAAAATGCTTTTCTTTCCTTCGCTAAAGCCGAAGCTTCTCCAATCAAATACTAGCATATTTGTTGGTATAGATAATGAATCGTTAAGTTCAGCTTTATGCATAGGCCAAAAAGGGGTTGCCCATTTTCCTGAAGGTGTTTGATCATTAAAATACCCTGTTATATATATTATATTTAAAATGGCATTTGGATTTTTAAAATAAAGAGCTGATAATCTAAAATCATCTTTGGTTCTTACTATTACTTCTTGGGCATTATATTTATCTATAGCCTTATTATAAACTTCTCGTTCGGAATAACATTTTATATTATCTTTTTGCTTTAATTTTTTTGCTTGGATTGGATCAGGTTCAACGAATAATTCTTTCATTTCATTTAGTACTTTAATGTCTTGATCTGTTTGTTTGTTTATGTGAAAATCGGGCTTAAAGTTTTCTGTCAATTTATTTTTAACAAATTCATCGTTATTAGGAATACAAATATTAAAACATTGAGATTTTGTTGAATTGAAAGTTATTTGAGTAAATAATATTATTGATAATAATAAAAACATTTTTTTGTAAAACATTTATGCGCCCTTGTAATTAATAATTATTTTTGATTTTAAATTAAAGATATATTACAAAATATTTTATAGCTTTTTTATTTAAAATAAAACACTTTTTTAATATAGGGAGAAATTTGAAAAAATTTATTAAAAGAATTAAAAATAGTGAATTTTTGAGTTATTTAACTTGTTGTTGTATTTATTTTTATTTAAAAATTTTATTTGCTACTTACCGAATACAAATTAAATTAGATCATGATTACAAGGATGATTTTAATCATAATGTAGGTGTTTTTTATTTTTGGCATCAAAATATAATTGCAGCTACTTACTTTTTTTTTAAAAAAAAATGTGTGGGACATTGTATTATAAGTCCAAGCAGAGATGGTAAAATTATGGGATTTTTAGCTCAAAAATTTGGTTTTAAAGTAATTTATGGATCAGCATATAAAAAATCCGTGGAGGTTATACGTAGAGCATTGGATGTGATTGATGTAAATAAGAGATTAGCAATAGTTGGTGATGGATCTAGAGGTCCTGCTTTTAAGTTACAACGAGGTACTATATATTTAGCTGCGAAGTCTCAAGTACCACTAATTTATGTGGAATGTAAATCTGAATGGGTTTTTACTTTTAAAAAAAGTTGGGATCATTTTCAAATTCCTCTTCCATTTAGCAAAATTTATATACGAATTCATGCACCTGTTATTCCTTCTCAAAATGCGTATAAAAATTTTTAATTATGTATGTTTTAGTAAGATTACTAAAGGGTTTTAATAAACCTCTTTTTTATAAAATTCCTCAAAGATTTGATAAAAATTTAGTAGGAAAAGTTGTTCAAGTTCCTTTAAAAAATAAATATGTCCCTGCGTTGGTTTTGAAGAAATATGATAATTTACCTGAAAAAATAAATTTTGAAATAAGGGAATTAAAAAAGATTCAATCTTTTCCTGAGGATATGAAATATCATTCTTTTATTTCAAAATTAGCAAAATTTTATTTTTTGGAGCCTCTATTTTTTTATAAAAGAATAAAAAAATTTTTGTTAGAAAATAAAGATAAAAATGAAAAGATTTATAGATTAGAATTTGCAGCATATAAAGATGTTGATAAAAACAATATTGAGTTAACCTCAGAACAGAAGCAAATTATAGATTTTCTTAAACCGTTTATTGATAGGCAATCTTATTGTCCTAGTTTAATCCATGGGGTTACTGGGTCTGGAAAAACAGAGGTATATAAAAAATTAATACAAGAAACATTAAAAAAAAATAAATCCGTTATTTTTTTGTTACCAGAAGTATCTTTAAGTATTAAATTTCAATCTTTATTTGAAGAAGAATTATCAAATCAATTTACTATAATTGGTTTTCATTCTGCTAGCAAAATAGGAGATAAAAAAAAACTGTGGAATAAATTGAATTCTTCAGAGCCCGTTTTAATTGTAGGAGTACATTTACCTATAATTTTGCCTGTTTCAAATTTAGGTTTAATTATTGTAGATGAAGAACATGAATCAGGTTTTCAAGAGAAAAAACATCCAAAGATAAATAGTAAGGAAGTTGCTATTTGGAGAGCAAAGGATTATGAAATTCCTATAATTTTGGGTTCGGCAACTCCCTGCTTAAATTCCTTATTCAATGTTAAAAGCAAAAAATGGAATTTTTTTCAGTTAAGGAAAAGATTTTCGGGAAATTTTCCAGAGGTTAAACTTGTATTTTTAGAAAAAATAACTAATAAAAAACGATCATTTTTTTGGATATCCGACGAACTTGAAAAAGAAATATCTGAAACTTTAGCAAGAAAAGAACAAGCTATTATTTATATTAATCGTAGGGGATATTGTTTTTTCATTCAATGCAAAAAATGTGGATTTATATTTCAATGTCCTAATTGTTCTGTTAGTTTAACGGTTCATATTTTAAATAATAAAAAAGTTTTGAATTGTCATTATTGTGATTATAAAAAAGATTTAGAAAAGCAATGCCCTGATTGTGGTGCCAAAGAAAAAGATTTAACTAAAAAAGGTATTGGAACTCAGCAAGTTGTTAATAATTTAAAAGAAATTTTTCCTCAAGCAAGAATACAAAGAGCAGACCTAGATTCAGCTGTTAAAAAAAGATTATGGAAAGAAACAGTTGAAAATTTTCAGGCAGGAGATTTAGATATTTTGGTTGGAACTCAATTGATAACAAAGGGATATCATTTTACTAAAGTTACATTGGTAGGAGTATTGTGGGCAGATTTAAATTTATATTTTCCTCTATTTAATTCAAGTGAAACAACTTTACAACAATTAATTCAAGTTGCAGGAAGAGCTGGAAGAACTTGTGAAAAAAGCAGAGTTATTGTACAAGCTATTAATCAAAATCCTATTTTTAATTATTTAAATGAGGTTGATTATATAAAATTTTGTACAGATGAATTTGAATTTAGAAAAAACGCAAAATATCCGCCTTTTTATAGATTTTTTCAAATTGAGTTACAAAACATCGATAAAAATGTTTTAGAAAGTGAATCAGAAAAATTGGTAAGCTTATTACATGATTTGAATATTAAAAATCATTTGGCACTTGATATTTTAGGCCCTTCTAAACCGATAGTTTATAAGGTGAAAAGAGTAGAGGTGCGCCAAGTTTTTATTAAATCGCTTAATTTTTCAGAGGTGTATTTTATATTAAATAAAATTAATATTGAATTATTTACGAGTCGTATTTTTTTTGTTCCCACAATATGATAAATGTTATTATAATGTGAATTCAGTTAAAAAAGAGTTAATTAATAAGGTTAATTTCTTATTCTTCCTAAATCCCTGAGACTTTGATATGCTTAAAATGCTTAGTTGTCGAAAAGCTTTTAAGATTAAAAACATCTAAAAATTAATTATAAGTTTATAACAAAAATTTCTTAGATTTAGCATCAAAGATATCTACCTTTCGCCTTAATTGGAGCTTTGATGTGTAAGGTGGGGGTAAATAAATATTAATCGTAAATTTGCAGTAAGTGAAAAGTTTTGCTGAAAATAATATTGGTAGTTACATATTTTATTTCAAGCTTGTTTTAAATTAAAAAAAGATATGGGTAATGCATAATTGGGATGAGCATTGTGAAGATAATTGTATTCAAGGGTTAATAGAACGGCTATTTTTGAAGTTATTAGTTATCTGATTTGCGTTATTATATTATATAAAAACTCTTTATTATTGCATAAAAACGGTTAAAATATGAGTTTTAGTAAAACATTTGTTTTAAATTATTGTTTATGTATTATAATAACAATGTTATATATATAGGGTTTTTAAAAAGATGGTCTTTAGTGAATGAATAATTCTATAATTTTGTTTCTTTAAAAATAGTTTTTCTATTTAGGTTTCCCAAATTGTATGGTTTTTTTATTTATGTCATTTTAGTTTGGGTTTAAGAACTAAAATTCTTTATGTTTAGTATGTATGGTTTTTTTAGGAGGATTAAAATATAGTTTAGTTAAGTAAATAAAAATACAAGTAATTTTTTAGAATAATATATTAATTTAATTTTTTTTAGGAATTTTTATGAATATTTACGTGGGAAATCTTGCTGTTGATTTAAAAGAAGAAGAATTAACAAAGTTGTTTGAAGAATATGGTGCTGTAGAGTCTACATCCATTATTAAAGATAAATTTACAGGTCAATCAAGAGGTTTTGGATTTATTACAATGAATGATGCTGAAGGTGAAGATGCTATTGCAAACCTTAATGGAAAAAGCTTGAATGGCAATATTATAAAAGTAAATAAAGCTCGCCCAAGAACAAATAGAGGTAGAAATAATTTTGGTGGCGGTGGTGATGGACAAAGACGCGGTGGTTTTGGTGGCGGCTTTGGGGGCAGAAAACGGTTTTAAAAAAAGGCGACCTTGAGTCGCCTTTTTTTAATTTTGATCTAAGATCATAAAAATATTTCTTTTAACAATTATCGATCAAATTTTATAGATATATTACTTACAGGTTCATTCTGAGTAGTATTATTGGGTGAAAAATGAATTACTCTTTGTGGATAAGGTATATTGATATTATTTTCGGCAAATTGTTTTAAAAGAGCGAAACGTATTTCACTTGCAATATCCCATTGATCGCGAATTCTGCGTGAACTTACAAAAGCTCTTGCAAAGAATAGTAGTCCATCTCCAGCAAAGTCGTCTAATCTAATAACTATAGACGGAACTTTAAGAATAGCTGGGTTTTTTTCTAATATATTCGATATTATTTTTTTTACTTTTTCTGGGTCTGATTGATAAGATACTAATAGCTTCATTTCAAATCCAACTGCAAGTCTTCCTTGTCCCCAGTTTATTATTTGTTTTGATATGAGATCCTTATTTGGTACTATTATTGAATAATTTTTTGCGGTTCTTATAGTTGTTGCTCGTGCAGCAATTTTATGAACAGTACCTCTTGTTTTTTCATCTAATTGAATGAAATTACCGATTTCAATTGTTCGTTCTATTAAAACTAAAAAGCCTGCAACAAAATCAGTCACTATGTCTTTTAGTGATATACCTAAACCAAGTACTAGAAAACCTCCAACATAAAGTATGAATTGTTCTAAATGTATAGTGGCGAAACCTAATAAAATAGAAACACTAATAATAATATAATGTGATATTCTAAAAAAGGTATTTTGTGTTCCTGGTTCGGTCCTAAATATATCGAAAAGCTTATTAAGCACAAATTTTTGAGTTAGGGTTGAAATCAAAAAACCAATTACTATAAACATTATTAATATTAGCAATTGTATTATACCTACTTTTGTGTCTCCAATTGGGAGTTTCCAATCTTCAGCTAGAGTTTTCCATAATGATGTAGCAGTATAGTTAAATCGCCAAATTCTACTTATTAATAAAAAGTTAAAGAATAAAATTATAAGAAATGCAGTAATTATAAAAAAACCATAATATGTTTTTGCATAATCAAATTTATCAATAATTTCTTCATCTTCTTCTTTTAAAAAGAAAGAAATTGAATATTTACGAATGGAGTAATGTAAGATAAACATTCCATATATTAAAAAAACAGTTGATGGAACAGCAAATAAGAGATACCAAGCTAAATTTGAATAACCAATATAAGGATTGGAAAGAATTAATAATCCCATAAAAAATATAAATACAGGATAATAATATTTATTGATTTTGTTTTTTAACCAGATAAAGATTTTTTTGTTAGATGGAATTAAAGTTAAGATGTCTTCTTTGCCAAAAAAGAGCAAAATTACAATAATTAGTATTAAAGAGTAGGCAGCTAAAATAACATTTGGAAATTCAGATGGATATTCACTATACCACAGGAAGGCTTTTCTTAGGGGGATAAGTATAGATGTTGCAAAGAGAATAGATGTTATTAAAAATAAAAATTTACTTTGACTTTTTTCGGTAAAAAATAAGAAACTCAATTTTTGATTTAATATTCTAAGTTTTAATATAAGTTGGCTCGACAAATATATAAGAATAGGTATAGAAATTAAATAAAATAAGGCAATAGAATAGGAATTGGCAACTGGTTTTAATAATGAAAAAATATATTGAAAATTAAAAGATATATGTAAATAGATAAAGATCCAAGTGAATAAAAGTTTTAAATGTTTAAGGGCAAATTCTATCAATGAGTTTAATGTTAGCAAGAAATATGTTGCTCTTTTATTTGTTTGATAAAAAGGTACATTATTTAGAATTTTATTTCTTAAAAGTTCTAGAATTTTTTTTGTTAGGAAAAATAAGATTAAAAAGGCAATAATTAATACTAAGAATCCTAGATAATCATATAAATCTAGTTTTTTAATTAAGTTATAAACATTTGTTGGACCAAGGTATAAGGGAGTGTCCCAAAATAACTTTTTAAAAAAACTTTCAGCATCATAAATAGATTTTTGTAATTCAGCGAATGATATTGCTTTTGGAGATCTTTTCCAAATGTTTAAAACTTGACGATCTTCTAAATCGCTAATTATAAAATTAAGCTTATTGAGTATTTTTTCTTTTCTATTAATTATATCAGAATAAATGGATAAATTTTTTTGGATAGTTTGTAAAAGAGAGTTATATTGTTTTTTTGTTTCAGATAAAATGTTGATTATTTCAGTATGTGTTTTTTGTGCATTTTTAAAAATTGTATCTCTCTGGTTTTTTATTTCTTCTTGTTTCAAATTAATAGATTCTATTTTTCTAGTTGTTTCAGATAAAGCAATTTCTTCTTCTTTTTTGGAGTTAGTTAGGCTTTTTATTTCCTTGATTATTTGATCTCTTTTATTTTGTAATTCAAGTATTTTTTCTTCTGGATTTTCTTGTTTGGTTTCTATATCATAATATAAAGTTCTAATATCTTTTTCGATTTCTTTTACTTGTATTTGAGTATTTATTAATTCAATTTGTGAATCTATTAGTTTTAGTTCTTTTTCTGCTATCTCGAACAAACTCTCTAATTTTTGTTTTTTTGCACTTAGTAGTTTTACAGTGATTTCTTGATTTTCTTCTTGTGACTGTCTGATTTCTTCTTTAATATTTTCTATGTCAATTTCTAGCTGTTCTTTTCTTTTTTTAATGGAATCTCGTTTTGAATTTAGTTTTTCTTTTTCTTTAGTGGTTTTTTGAATTGTATTTTCTAGGTCTTGTTTAATTTCTTCAATATCTTTTGATGATATTGTGATCCTTTTTCCTATAATTTTATTAAGTTTGTTTAGTTGATATTGTTGTAATTCTATTTCGCTTTCTTTTAATTTAATTTCTTGTTCTATAAATTCTAGTTTCAAGTTAGCATGATCTATTTTTTCATTTAAAAGATTAATTTCTTGCAAAAATATGCTGTCTAATAAGGCTAAATTTTCTTTTTCTGCAATATCTAAAGGTTTTTCGGCAAGATTTTTACGTTCAGTTTTTTTTGAATTTATTTGTTTTTCTAAATAATTAAGATTACTAGATTCATCCGTTTTTTGTTTGATTAAATTTTCCTTTTTAATTTTTTCAGCTTCAATTTTTTCGATTAATTCTAGTATTTTTTCTTGAGCTTGATTGAATTCTGGCCAAGAATAATAAGCTGTTTCGGGCTCTTCTTGAGATTTTTCTTTTTTTAATACTTCAATTATTTCTTTTGTGTTTTTTATATTTTTTTCTATTATAATTTCAGTTTCTTTCCATAGATCTTGAGTTCTAGTAAGAATTTGTTTGCGTTCATTTAAAATATTTATTTTTTTGTTCAAGAGTTCGGTTTGGCCTTCTGGGTAAGATTGTAATTTATTTTCAACGTCGACTATTTCGGCAGATATTTTATTAATTTTTTCAGTGATATTTTTTTGTGCCTCATTAGATCTGTTTTTAAAAGTGTCTATATATTTTTTTAATTCATCTAATTGTTTTTGCTTGGCTTCTATACTTGTAGGAAATAAAGTTTCTATTGTTTTTTGTCCTGTAAATGTTTTTATATCAATCATGGGATAGGCATGAAAAACAGATGCAAGATGTATGTTTATAAATAAGATTATAAATTTTATTTTAAATATTTTTTTATTTTGCATTTTATTCCTATCTAAATCAGATTCAATTTATTTTTTTATTGTTTTAAACTTTTTTGAATATGGGTGGTTATTTAAACATTTATTAATCCATACCTCTAATTTTTTAAAATTTTCAGTGTTTATTTTATTTAATTGATTTTTTAAAAATTTTACTTTGGCTTTGTTTTCAAAGTCAATAAACAAGGAGGTTAGGTTATTATATAAATCTAAATAACAACAATGTTCTTGAGAGGGGTAGAAACCTAAGAGCACTAGAAATTTAAGTTCATAAATTTTTTTAATAATATGAATTTTATTTATATATAAAAAATTATTCTCAATTAAAAACATGCAATTATTTAGAAAAAAGAAAATTTCAGTGCATGGATTTTCCAGCCTTACAAAATAATAACAAATTTCAAGTAGCCTGCAAAACCAATAAAAATTGAGATTTTGAATATTTTGTATTGTTGATATGATTTCAATATTTTCAGCTAAATAAATAAAATTTTTTGTTTTGGAGGGAAAAAATGAAATTAGCATTCCAGGCCAATATAAGTGACATTTTGTAGATTTATTTGTAATTAATTCGATTTTTCCAACTTGTTTACTTATAACGGAAATTTTTTGTTTTTGAGGAAAGAATCTTTTGATAATAAACCCATATTCTTTTAATTTCACTTTAAGTCCTAATTAGTTCAGGTTTTATAATTTGTGGATATGGTTGATATAAAAAACAGCTTTTTGCTTTGGTATAAAATTTGTTTAAGTTTTTATTTATTTCATTTTTAACTTCCTCAAAAGTTTTTTGATCTTGTAGATATAAGCGAACCGAATTGGTGCCAAATATTTGATCAAATTCTTTTGAAAAAGAGATATTAATGTTTTTTCTGTTTTTTAAAAAACGTAGCAAGTTTAGCAGGCTATTAAATATTGAAAACTGGTTAATATCTTGTTTTATACGAATTCGGATTCCTTGTTTTTGTGTTTTTTTATTTATGTAATTTTTGCAAAAAAAACCGAGTTTATACGATATTTTTTTTAAATAGTCTGTTTCCCATTCAGATAATTGTTTATCTTCAGGAAGATTAAATACTTGATATGCTAATGGAGAATTTATATCTATACTTATAGGTTTTACATGATTTAATACATTTAAAAAACTATATCCATAGCATGTATTAATAGAAGGGGTTTTTTTCGATATTTGATTAGCTTTAACATTTTGTAACGGGTTGCTTCTTTTCCAGTTTTCCATTGGGATAATAGTTAAGTTGATAGAATTTTTTTTATAATATTTATTAATGTAAAGAGCTAACTCTCCTAACGTTAATCCTGTTCTAAATGGAATTTCTCCGGGACCTTCTATTTTATCGCCTAATATATTTGGTCTATCAAGAATTATTAATTTTTTATTATTTTTTTCAGCGAGTTCTATTATTTTAAATAAACTTTGGTGTGCTAGATCGTAATTTATTCCAATGGTATTTAGATCGAATATTATTCCATCGATGTCACGAATGTATCTTTGGGGAAATTCGTTACCTAAAATATTTAATTTGTAAACAGGTATTTTTGAATTTGCGCTGTTCAAGATTATATCTTTTTGTAAAATATTGGCCTGTTTATTTTTAATAGGAACAAATATTTTTTTTATTTTAAAGCTATTTGTTAATAATAAATCAAGATCTTGTTGGTTTACTTTATTAAATGTTTTTGAATTATCTGATATTAAACAATAATTTAATGCTTTTAGGTTTGTATATTTGTTTTTATTTGTAAGAGATTCAAGCCCGATAGTAAAAAGGTTTTGTTGTTTAAATTTGTTTTTTTTTATTATCGAGTGTTGTGGATATAAAAGTATTTTTTGAACAAAAATTATTAAATAAGTGATACATAAAAATTTTAATAGAATAATTATTTTTTTATTCATTTATAGTCCCTAGCCCCTTTTAATTTTTTATAAAACAAATAGTTTCCATTTAAATAATATTTAAATTTATGCTTTTTTTTCAATATTATGTTAATAATGATCGCTTATTTTTTTTAAATCATATATGGTTAAATATATGCTGATAGAGGTGAATGTACAATTTTTATAAAAAGGATTGGGGATATTTGGTGAATAAAATTTTTGTAATTTTTATTTGGGTTAATTTTATATTTAATGCTTTAGTTTCATATCATCTTGAAAAAAAGGAAATATCATCTCACCTCCTTAATGGATTTTATAATAGACCTGATATTGTAAATTTTTTTAATGAACAAAAAACACATTTACACAAAGAGATTGTTGTTATAGATCCTTTAGTACTTCAAGCTGCAGCTAAGACAGCTTTAGGTTATTTTAAAAGTAAAAATAAAAATAATATTAAATTAGTTAAACCTAGATTTTTTGAGCAGAAATTAAATTCTAATGATGTTCGTAAGACGTTAGAATATATAGTTACATTAATTGAGCAAGATAAAAAACGAGGAACTAATTTTCGTATTTTGAATCCGAAATTTTTAGAAAAAAATTTTAAATTTATAAAATGGTCTGAAGATAATTTATCTGCTTATAAAAATAAAGTTAAAATTCCTGAAGATTTAAATTATGGGAAGATTCCTAAAGGACAGATTCGATTAACAAATTATGCTGTATTTGTGGTAGAGGGATCGAATTGTAAAACTTCAAAATGTAATTGTCCTATTTATTCGATAATTAATAAAGATTTTGAAAATAAAGATCGTTTCAAATTTACAAAGCAGAATATTTTAGCTGGTGTTTTAGAAAAACCAGAATATTGTAATAAGGTCAAACCCCTAGTTTGGATATCCAGAAATGATTTAGAAAGTGCTTTAATGCAGGGCGGAATTTATGTAAAGATGCCTAATGGTAAAAAGAGATATTTTAATGTTTATATGAACAATGGTTTTGTTTATGATAAAAAAATAAAAGATATTAAAAAACAAAAAAGATATTGGTATTTCAAAGAAATAAAAAATTTAAAGGATAGTGGGTCATATTTAAATTTTGGCGGAGTGCTTTTTGCTGGGGATATTTTTAATTTGGGTTTAGGAAAAATAATAGCTATTAAATATAAAAATAGAAAAAATCAGAAAGATGAGATTAGATTAGGTGTACTTTTAGATTCTGGTAGTGCACTTACTAATAATTTGTACCAATTGGATTTATTCGCAGGTGTTTTTGATAATAAAAAAAAATTTAAAGATTGGTTGTGGGGTATTCCAAACACTGTAGAAGCATACATTTTGGTTAAAAAATAATTAATCCTCTTAATCTTTCGGTATAATTTTTTCTTTCGTTCATCCTGAGTGATTTTATTTTGCAAAATCGTGTTGAAGGATTATTCTGAGTGCAGCTCTTGTCCGTCATGGTTTTAACTAAGAAGAGATAAATTGTTTCGAAAATCACTCAGGTGAGCGGTTTTATAGATCTACAGTTTATTTTATTTCAAGACAATTATCGAGTTTGCATTAATTTATAATGTTGCTAATAATAATGAAATAATAGCCATCAATTTTATTAATATGTTTAATGAAGGACCTGAAGTATCTTTAAATGGATCTCCTACAGTATCACCTACGACGGCTGCTTTGTGTGCATCGGAGCCTTTTCCACCAAAGTTTCCGGCTTCGATATATTTTTTTGCATTGTCCCAAGCTCCTCCACTATTTGCCATTGTAAGAGCCATCACAACACCAACTAATGTTGCACCGGCTAAAAAACCTCCTAATGCCAAATTTCCGGAGGAACCAAATGCAAATTTAACAATTACGGGCGCAGCTACAGTTAAAAATCCAGGAAGAAGCATTTCTACAAGTGCTGCATTTGTACTAATTTCAATACAACGATTGTAATCCGGCTCTGCTTTGCCTTCAATTAAACCTTTGATTTGTTTAAATTGTCTGCGTACTTCGGTAACCATTTTCCATGCAGCTTTTCCTACTGATCTCATTGTAAGAGCCGAAATTAAAAATGGCATTGTTCCTCCAATAAATAAACCTGCTATTACAGTTGGGTTTAAAAGATTTAGTGCAGGTATGTCCGCTTTTTCACAAAAAGCGGCAAACATTGCCAAAGCGGTTAATGCTGCTGATCCTATAGCGAACCCTTTACCAAGTGCTGCTGTCATGTTTCCAAGGGAATCAAGCTTATCTGTTATTTTTCTTACTCCGGGACCAAATCCTGACATTTCTGAAATTCCACCTGCATTATCTGCTATAGGTCCATAAGCATCAACAGACATTGTAATTCCTACAGTTGCAAGCATCGACACTGCTGAAAGTGCAACACCAAACAAATTACCAAAAAATTTATATGAAATAAAAATAACTGCAGCCAGTGAACAAACAGGTAACACTATTGATTCAAATCCTATTGATAATCCATAAATCAAATTTGTACCTGCTCCGGAATTAGATGTTTCAGCAAGTTTTTTTATGGGATTACCACTTGTATAATAATCAGTTATTAAACCAATAATTATACCTGCTAAAGCTCCAAGAACTATTGATCCAAAAAGATGCATTTCTATTCCTGTGTATTTTAAGTAGATATAAGAACCTGCTAGAAAAAAAACGATTGCTACATAAGTTGAGTTATGAAGTATTTTGTTTAGTTTTCCTTTGAATAAATAAATGGATCCTAATCCTATGATAGAGGATATAAGGCCGATAGTTATTAACATTATAGGTAATGAAATATATTCGAGTTTATTTATAAAGCTTTCAAAAGCCAAAGTAGTTGCAGCAATTGTTGCTCCAACATATGATTCAAAAATATCGGCTCCCATTCCAGCAGTATCTCCAACACAGTCTCCAACATTATCTGCAATTACTGCTGGGTTACGTGGATCATCTTCAGGAATTCCCATTTCAACTTTTCCAACTAAGTCTGCACCGACATCGGCAGCTTTAGTATAAATTCCACCTCCAACACGAGCAAAAAGTGCAATTGAACTGGCTCCTAAACCAAAACAGGCAAGAATTTGTACAAAGTCTAGTGTTCTACTTTGCACAAAAAGAAAAAATAAAGTTCCAAGTCCAAGAAGTCCAAGACTTGCGACTACAAATCCCATTACGGATCCCCCAAAAAGTGCAGTTAAAAATGCTGCTCTTTCACCAGCATTTTTTGCAGCAAGTGTTGTAGCTTCATTTGCCCTTGTAGCAGCCCGCATACCAATAAAACCTGCGATCATAGAAAAAATTGCACCTACAATATAGGCTGTAGCAGTAATAATATTTGTAATAAAAAAAAGAATAATAAATACAGCAGTTATTACTAGTAATAAAATGGAATATTCTTTTCTTAAAAATGTCATAGCGCCATTGCGAATTAATGTAGAAATATGAGCAGATTTTTCATCCCCATCCTTTAAGGATACAATTTTTTTGAATAGTAATGAAACTAAGGCTATTCCTAAAAATGCTACCCCCACAAAAGAGGCTAAATATTGAATTAATTCCATAGGTAAAACTCCTGTAAAAAATAAAATATATAACAATAAAACTTAAATATACAGGATAAATCAAAAGTTTAAAATAGGGGTATTTTTTGTAAAAGATGATTTTATAAGCAAAATTTAGTTTTTATGTTTTATATCAATAAAAATATTAAATATAAATTGTGCAATTAAATTTTAAATTGATTAAATTGGTTAAAATATCGACTTAACCAAAAAATTAAATTAGTTTTTTTAATATTAAGCATTTGAAAGTATTTGAAATTCAATATTTTTATTGGAGTTCATTATATTTTAGGTTAAGGAAAAAAGAGAATTACAGGTGAAGTAATGAGTTCTTATGAATTTATTCCTCATGTGGCGGATGTTCGATTAAAAATTAAAGCAAAGGAGATAAATAATTTATTTACTGCGGCATTAATTGGAATGTCTAATTTATTAAAAAGTGATGGATGTTCAAATTTTGATAACTTAGAAAATAGCAAAATTGTTAAAGATACAATAGAAATATCATCAATCGATTTAACAACATTATTAATCGATTTTCTTTCAGAGGTTTTAACTCATAGTCATGTAAATAAATCAATATATTGTAAGGTTAAATTTGATAAATTAACAGACAATTTTTTAGTGGCAACTATTTGGGGTAGGAAAATAGATTCTTTTGACGAAGATATCAAAGCGGTTACATATCATGAGGCTGATATAAGCAAAGATAATCAAGGTGATCTTTCAACTATAATAATATTTGATATTTAATTTTTTTAAGAGGATTAGATATGCTGACTAAAAAGTCGTTAAAAAAAATATCTGAAGTATTATGGGAAATTCCTAAAAATTATCGCAAAGATATGATAGTTCCGGCAAGAATTTTTGCATCAGATGAAATGTTAGATGATGTTTTCAAAGATCGATCTTTACAGCAGTTAGTAAATGTTGCAACTTTAAAAGGTATTCAAGAGGCTGCATATGTGATGCCTGATGTTCATGAAGGATATGGCTTTCCTATTGGCGGTGTTGCAGCTATAAAGCATCCAGATGGAGTAATTTCACCGGGGGGAATTGGTTATGATATAAATTGTGGAGTAAGACTTTTAAAATCGAATTTAAAAATTGATCAAATAAAAAATCAGCTCGAAAGTTTAGCCCGTGAAATTTTTCATCAAGTACCTTCAGGGGTAGGGCGTAGTGGTGATTTAAAATTAACAATTCATGAATTAAATTCGGTTTTAAAAAATGGAGCTAAGTGGATGTTAAAAAATGATTATGCAACTGAATCTGATATTGAAAACATAGAATCAAATGGTTGCCTTGAAAATGCTGACCCAAGTGTTGTTTCTGATCATGCAAAAAAAAGAGGTAATGACCAGTTAGGAACGCTTGGTGCAGGAAATCATTTTGTAGAAGTTGATTATGTTGAAGAAATTTTTGACGAAAAAATTGCTGAAACTTTTGGGTTGTATAAAAATCAAGTTACAGTTTTAATACACACGGGATCTCGTGGTTTTGGACATCAAGTTGCAACAGATTATTTAAAATTAATGATGCAAGTTATGCCTGATTACGATATTCAAATTCCAGATAAGGAGCTTGCATGCGTTCCGTTTAATTCAAAAGAAGGACAAAAGTATTTTAATGCGATGGCTTGTGCAGCCAATTTTGCATGGGCAAATAGACAATTAATTACCTACCATATTCGTAATGCGTTTAAAAAGGAGATAGGCTCATCGAATGGAAAGTTGGAACTTCTTTATGATGTTGCACATAATATGGCAAAGATTGAAACTCATCAAATAGACGGAAAAAAAGAAAAAGTTATTATTCATCGTAAAGGAGCGACAAGGGCTTTTCCTCCAAATCATCCTGAAATACCTAAAAAATATCAGAGTGTTGGACAACCTGTTTTAATTCCAGGAACTATGGGAACCGCGTCATTTGTACTTGCTGGTACTCAAGAAGCGATGGATGTCTCTTTTGGTTCAACTTGCCATGGTGCAGGAAGGACGATGTCTAGAAGTTCTGCAAAAAAAGAGATTCATGGTAAAAAATTAAAAGAAAAATTAGAAGAAGAGGGAATTATAATTAGAGCAGGTTCTGTTTCTGGTTTGGCCGAAGAAGCACCTTTGGCATACAAAGATATAGATAATGTTGTTGATGTTGTAGCAAGAGCTGGTATTGCGAAAAAAGTTGCGCGTTTAAGGCCTTGTATAGTTATAAAAGGTTAAAATAAAAAATATAAAAACTTGACTTGTAAAATATATGATAGTTAATTTTTTTCAATCAAGAATTTTTTTAATCCATTAAAAGGGAGATATTATGAAAAGTAATAAGATATTTTTATTTGTTTTTTTTGTATCTATATGTTCTATTGTTTTTGCTGAGACAAAAACGGATAGAACATTTTTTATGCCGAGACCTGTAGGTACAAATTTAGCAATGCAGATGACAAGTTGGTTTCCATTTTTAAATCAAGATAAAAGTGGTACTTTTGAATCTAATTTTCAAATTGTTCCTTTTTACCAAGCATCTACGAATGGCTCTGATTTAGCAAAATATTTTATGTTTGATAATAAAACAACATTAAAAATAAGTACCGCAGCTGATGCAGATATTAATCCAGGGAATTTTAATTTATCGACAAATTATGATGGCGAAATATCTTTTGATCCTGAACAAAGTGTTTGGGGTGCAAGGATGGATTTCTATCAAGATTTGTCAAAAATTTTAAAAGGTCTTTATTATTCTGCTTCGATGCCTGTAGTTAAAATTGAAAATGATCCAGGATTTAAAGAAAATATAACAGCAGATGGTGGATGGTTTAATACTGCGAAAACTGTTTTGGCCGGTGGTCGTTTATCTTCAGAATGGTCTCAAGTTTTTAGATATGGAAAGATAGAAGGTAAGAAAAGTGTTACTGGATTAGCTGACACTGATATGAAATTGGGATATAGAATTTTTAATCAGAAAAGAGTAAAACTTGGAGTTAATGTGGCATTGACTGTTCCAACAGGAAATAAATCAACAGGAATATACATGTGGGAACCAATTATGGGTAATGGCAGACACTGGGCTTTAGGTTTAGGTTTGGATTCGGATTTTGTTCTTTGGAAAAATGAAGATTACAGCAAACAATTTTCATTAATGATTTTTGCTGATTATAGATATCTTTTTGAAAATAGACAATTTAGAACTTTAGAATTAAAAGATAAACATTGGGGACGTTTTATTAGAATGCGTCAGCAAGATCCAGATAATGCAAACAATGTATTGGGAAATTACATTCCTGGAATAAATGTTTTGACAAGAAAAGTAAAAGTTGAACCAGGAAGTCAGATAGATTTTCTTGCAAGTTTGCATTTCAAATGTAGAAAATGGAATTTTGAATTAGGGTATAATTTGTGGGCTAGAGAATCTGAAGATGTTAGTTTAAATGATTCATGGACGAGTCCAGGAACATATGGTTTAGCAGCTGCAAATGATGCTTATAATACAAATATTGATGTAAAGGCTGGGACACAGGCAGGAGCAGTTGTTTTTGATCGTTTAGTTTATCCACAAACAGCAGCAACAGGTGTTTCTAGTGCAACAACAATAAAAACATTTGGCGCAGCAGATGATAAGTTTATTACAGAAAATGATGTAGATGTTAGTGGACATCCATCTGCGTTGTCACACAAAATCTTAGCTGGCATAAGTTATGATTTTGATTTCAAAGACAGACCATGGTTTTTAGCTATTGGTGGTTCTTATGAATTCCCAGATGATAATGCTGCTTTAGAACAATGGGCTATTTGGGCAAAAGTTGGATTGACAATTTAAAAAATTAAATACTAATTTTTATGATTTAAAGGGCCAAAAAATTTGGCCCTTTTTTTTAAAGTATTATACAAAATCGATAAGAATAATTTTGATTTGAATTTTTTACATTTAATTTTGTGTTTATAATATTTGTTACATTTGGATATTCTATTAAATCTATAAAAAGTAATAATGTTCCGGGATCAATGTTGCCATTATGATTTATAAAATATTCATGTAAATTTGTTGTAATATCAGGATATACTGCTGATTCTGCGATGATATAATTAGCAAAAGCTTTTTTTAATTCTTCCTGTATTTCATAATAAAAAAAAATTTCTTTATCTGAATAAATGATTTGAAAAAAATTAAATAATTTTCTTATGTCTTTTGGCGATGTTGATATATCAGTTAAAAAGATATTTATGATTTCTTCTTGCATATTGTGGTTTGATAAATCTTGTAATAGTTGGTGTCCATTATTTGTATTTAT
Organism: Candidatus Babelota bacterium; assembly: GCA_014730005.1. Lineage (GTDB taxonomy): Bacteria > Babelota > Babeliae > Babelales > UASB340 > WJIY01. The sequence goes on from WJIY01000040.1 coordinate 22,864, forward strand.
AAATTCAATAAATTTATTTGCACTTTCTTCTATTTGTGCTGGTATTTTTGTATTGAGCGTGAGTTTTGTACACATAGCATTTGGACATAAAAAAAAGAATAAACATAAAAACATTTGATTCAACATATCATCCTTTGTAAGGTATATGTTTTGTATTTTTTTTAATGAAACCTTTTGTTTAAGTATTATGTAATATAACAATTTGTAAAGTATAAAAGTGATTATATATTTGTTTTTAAATAAAACATGCTACAATTACTATTATCAAGGTAATTAAATATTAAGGAAGGGACATGCAAGAATTTAGACGTTCTGTTTATTGTGGTCAGATAGATAAACTTTTTTTAAACAAAGAAATATTTTTGGCTGGTTGGGTTGATAATATACGCGATCATGGTGGATTAATTTTTATTGATTTGCGTGATCGAACTGGAATTATGCAACTAGTTATTAATCCAGAAAAAAATAATGAATTAGCAGAAAAAGCTAAAACAATTCGTGCCGAATTTGTGATTTCTGTACGAGGTAAAGTTATAAACAGAACAAAGGAAAATATTAATGAAAATTTAAAAACAGGTAAATTTGAATTAAATGTTTTAGATCTTTCTATTGTAAGCAAATCTAAACCACTTCCATATCAATTAGATGATGCTGATAACGTTGATGATGAATTACGATTAAAATATCGGTATTTGGATTTGCGTCGTGAAAAAATGCAGAAGATGCTAAAGATACGATGCGATGCTGTTTTTGCTGTTCGCGAATATTTGATTAAAAAAGAATTTTATGAAATAGAAACACCAATTCTTTCTAAAAGTACTCCTGAAGGAGCACGAGATTTTTTAGTACCATCTCGTTTGCAGCATGGAGAATTTTATGCACTCCCCCAATCTCCTCAAATTTATAAACAACTTTTAATGGCATCAGGAGTTGATAAATACTTTCAGATTGCCAAGTGTTTTCGTGATGAAGATTTTAGAGCAAATCGTCAACCGGAGTTTTCACAAATTGATTTGGAGATGTCATTTGTGCAAGAAACAGATGTTCAAGATATTTGTGAAGGAGTTTTGAATTCTGTTTGGGAGAAAATTTTCAATAAAACACTCAAATTACCTTTACCAAGATTATCATATGATGAAGTTTTTTTTAAATTTGGTACGGATAAACCCGATATGCGTTTTGGCCTTGAAATAAATGATTTTACGAATCTATTTGAGTCAACAAAACTAAAGTTTTTAAAGTCTGTTATTGATAACGGTGGAAAAGTTGGTGCAATTTGTGTTCCGAATAAAAATTTTTCGCGCTCTGATCTTGATAAGTGGGTAAAATTTGCAACAGATCGTTTAAAAGCTAAAGGATTATTGTGGATAGGCTTTGCTGAAGATGGATCTGCGCTATCTTCGATAGCAAAATTTTTACCTACAAATTTCTTTTTAGAGGCAAGAAAAATAATTACTAGCCTTACACCTGCAGACACAATTTTCTTAGTCGCAGACAAATATGAATCAGCATGGAGAGTTTTAGGAAGATTAAGAAATGAATTTGCTAAAAAATTTGATTTAATTTCAGATAATGAATTTAATATGTGTTGGGTTACAGATTTTCCATTATTAGAATGGGATGATGAACAAAAAAGATATTTTGCAAAACATCATCCTTTTACAGCTCCTCAACATGGTTGGGAAAATTTAGATCCATCTAAAATTAAAGCCCGTGCTTATGATATAGTTTGCAATGGTGAAGAATTAGGTGGTGGATCTATTAGAATTCATGATAAAAAAACACAAATTAAAATTTTTGAATTATTAGGTATAAGCACAAAAGAAGCAAAAGAAAAATTTGGTTTTTTACTTCAAGCTCACGAATTTGGTTTTCCTCCACATGGAGGAATAGCTTTGGGTTTAGATCGTTTAATTATGCTTATAACAAAGGCGAATTCTATTAGAGATGTTATTGCATTTCCAAAAATGCAAAGTGGTATTTGTCCAATGATTAATACACCATCTGTTGTAAGTTCCAAACAACTTAAAGATTTGCACTTAAAAATAATATAGTTTTTCATGATAACAACATCCACAAAAAGACGATTACAAATAATATTTATTAGTATAGCTGCTTTATTTGTTACAACTTGGTTAGAGCTTTTTTTGCAGCGCAAGCAAAATTTAATTGGTGGTGGAATTAATCGTGTTTTTTTGTTTTTACTAATTAATTTTCATGTTGTTATTATTGTTTTCTTCTTGTATTTAATTATTAGGCAAAGTATAAAATTATTTGTAGAAATTCATCGAAAAACTCCAGGCAGTTCATTTAAATCTAGTTTGCTTTTTGCGTTTACGGTTTTTTCTGTCATTCCCTCTTTTTTAGTTTTTTTTGTTGCAGGCAAATTAATTACAACTAATATTGATAACTGGTTTAATGTACGTGTCAGAAATGGTTTAGTTAATAGTTTGAAATTGCACGAGTCGCAAACTAAAGATTTACGTTCAGATATAAAAACAAGGGGAGAACAAGTTTTTCAAAAATTAATCGATAATAAAATTTTAAAAAAAAAGTTTAATTTAAAATTATTTAAGAAATTTATAGATCAAACAAATGAGTTAAAAGATTATAATGTATATATATGGAATGATAATGGATATGATTTATTTGGAAGATTAAGTGATGAAGTTAAAATATGGAGAAAATTTAGAAGATTGAACGATCGTTCTACTCATAGTTTAAAAAGTAAATTTTTAAAACTTATTAATGATAAGAGTGTATTTGATTTTTATGGATCTCTTTATTTTGTTAAAAAATTTTCCTTTGATTCTTTAGGGGGATTAGGTTTTTTAAATAATAATTATTTTGTTTTGGTTCGACGTTATCCTGAAGATATAAGATATTCTTTAATTAATATACAAAATGCATATGATGATTATGAGCAATTGCGATCTATGAGAAATCCAATTTATTGGAGTTATATTTTTACCTTTATTTTAATTACTCTTCTTATTTTGTTTTTATCAATTTGGAGCGCATTTTATTTAGCTCGAGGTTTAGGACGACCAATCCAAGAGCTGTTAAATGCAATGCAGAAAATTAGAAAAGGTAAATGGAATGTTCGGGTTGATCATCCTTCTGCGGGAGATCTTAAGGATTTAGTTTTAGGTTTTAATGAGATGACTCACACAATTGAATTTGCTTATAAGCAACTTCAATTGAAAAATAAGGAAATGTTTACAATATTGGAAAATATTAAGGAAGCTGTTTTTTTCATAAATAAATTTGGACGTATTTTAACTTATAATTCAGCCTCAAAAGTTTTAGTAGATAAATACTTATCATTGAGTAGATTTAAAAATAAAAAAATTAATTTTTTTGGGCCTGAGGTTACTAAAATTTTTTTCAAGTTAGTTCGTAAATTATCCGCAAGCGGTAAAACACAACTGATTGAAGAAATTACATTTACATTTAAATCTGAAACTAAAGTTCTTTTGGTTTATTTAATTTATTTAAATAATTATTTTGAAAAACCAGATATAAAAGATCCAAAAGGTGGATTACTTTTAATAATTGAAGATCTGTCTGATATAGTAAAGATTAATAAAATCAAAACATGGCAGCAGGCAGCACGGCAATTAGCTCATGAAATTAAAAATCCACTTACTCCTATTCAACTTGCAACTCAAAGATTACAAAGAAAATTTAGAAAAAAGTTAGATGAAGACAAAGCGTTTTTAGAATCTATTGATACGATTTTAAATCAGGTAAAAACAATAAAAGATCTGGTTGCTCACTTTTCAGAATTTGCGAAAATGCCTTCAGGAATTAATGAACCTATAGATTTAAATCATATAATCAATGAGGTAGTATGTCTTTATCAAGTAAGTTATCCAGAAATACATTTTGTACAACATTTACAAGAATTTATTCCTTTAATAAAAGCTGATAAACAAAAAATTAAACGGGTTTTAATAAATTTACTTGATAATGCAATTCGTGCATTGAAACATGATTTGCAAAATTCAGGCATGCAACATTTGAATATTTGTGAGCAAGAAAAAGTAATTACTATTAAAACTCGCTTTAAAATGGGATTGAATCAAATAGAGCTTATTGTTGCAGATAATGGTCCAGGAATTTCTCAAAAGGTTAAAAATAAATTATTTATGCCTTATGTTTCTAGCGATAAAAAAAATACAGGTTTGGGGTTAGCAATTGTACATGAAAATATAAAACAGATGGGAGGAAGTGTTAAATTGATTCCAACGAATAAGGGGGCAGTTTTTAGAATTTTATTCCCTATTTAACGCGAGTTAGAATAAGAAAATCATCTAATTTTATTTAAATGTAGCGAGTTCTATAACTGGTGTTAAAAGATAGTCATTAATACCAGTCCTTTGAGTCACAGGACTTTACCTAATGCATAATACAGGACTTTACCTAATGCATAATAGTTTGCTCCAGCAGGTATGATTGAAAATTTTTCAGGTATATTTTTTGAATTCTTAAATCCATTAAAACCTGCTCTGTAGATTTTTTCCGTTTGAAAATTTTTTGTTCTTCGAGTTTG
>WJIY01000041.1 GCA_014730005.1 Candidatus Babelota bacterium
GGCACCGAAGTATATCAGGTTTATTTCTTAATGTTTTATCTGCAATTACCGCATACAATTTTATAGAAAATAAACCTGCTATTATAGGGCATAAAAACCTTTTTTTTCATTACATTGCTTAAACAGAGTTGGCGTTAAATATAAAGCTGCAGGCCTTATCAGAAGGATTCTTGAGTCTTGGAGCAATAAGTATAGGGGATTTGCTTGATCTTGACGCTGAGACTCTTAAAGAACTCATTGAAAAGTATGAAAAATAATAGTTGATGCTCAAATACTATTCAAAATTTTCTATAACAGAAAAAGGAATAACCTTTTTTTTTGAATTTATTTTTAAAATTAGGTTTCCATTTGATAAAAGATCATCCAATATTCCTTTTTGGATACGACCATTTTCTTTATGGATTGTTATATATTTACCTAAGTAAAATTGATTTTTTTTCCAATTATTAAAAATATATTCAAATTCAGAATTTAACCATTTTTTATAAAAGTCATCTATAGAATTAATAACTTGATTGTATAAATTTTCTTTATCAATTTTTTCATTCAAAATTTCATACAAACTGGTTGCTTTATTTGAAAATTCAACATTTGACTCAATTTTATTATTAACATTAATTGCAAATCCATAAATAATTCCAAGTGGTTTTTTTGTTTTCCAAACAACTTCTCCTAGCATACCACCTATTTTTTTCCTTTCGATAACAAAATCATTTGGCCATTTTAATTTAGCATTAAACTTTTTTAAAGGATTTAGTATTCCTAAAGATATAGCCATGGCAAGATAATTAATTAATGAACTAAAGTCATTATTTAAGATTTGAGGTTTTAAAACTATTGTTACAATAAGTTGTTCTGTATCAAAATGCCAAATTCTATTTTGTCTTCCTTTAGTATATTCATGAAAATCAGCCAAAAAAATTGTTCCATCTTCTACAGAATCTATTTTTGATTTTGCCCACTGCAAAGAGTTATAACATTTTGATCTATAATATACTTTGTTGCCAATTATCATATACGGTATTTTACCTCACGCTGTGCTTCTCTTTTGATATCCTTTTCACGCAATTCACGTTTTTTGCTTGCCGCCTTTTTATGTTTCGCCAATGCAAGTTCAATCTTTATATAACCACGATCATTAAAATACATTTTCAATGGGATCAATGTTAAACCTTTACGTGAAATTTCGCCAACTAATTTATTCATTTCTCTTTTATGCATTAAGAGTTTTCTGGTTCTACGAGAATTTTCTTTTTTGGAATACGCATGTGAATAGGGTGCAATATAACAATTAAGTAGATTCAATTCACCTTCATGTATTATTGCAAATGCATCCGTAAGAGAAACATTTCCTTGTCGCAAAGATTTAACCTCGTCACCTGTTAAAACAATACCTGCTTCAAATTTTTCTTTAATTTCATAATTATGAAAAGCTTTGCGATTTACTGTTATTACTTTCATAAAAAAGCTATTTCCTATATTCCCAATTTTTCACTTATTTTAAATCTGTTTACTAATCTTTTAAAAATAAAAATCATTATAGGATATGCAGTTAAAGCAAAAAAAATTCCCAAAATGTTTCCGCCTATTAAAAATGAAAATAAACAAATCTTACCTGAACCCATAATTTTTGATAAAGAAATTGACCAACCTGGATCCCATCCAATAAATTGATGCAAAAACCAATAACCAAAAATATAATCAAATGTAAAAAATGGCACCATTGTCCAAGGATTATTAATTGAAGTGGCCACAAATAATACTGGAAAATTCAATTTAAACATCCATTTTGCAATAAGCATCATAATTGTATGAGCCCCAGGAAAAGGAGAAAATGCTATGTAAATACCCATGCAAAAAGATAAAGTTAATTTCTCGACAGACCAACCGGAAGTAAAAGCCTGTTTAAAAACATTTTTTATTTTTTTAATAATATTCATAAATTTCTTTGTTTTTTTAGTTTTAACTTAAAAATTAACGATTTTATTTTTTAATATATCATAAAATGGTATCTATTATATTTTAAAGATAATTTATTAGAAAAATTTGAAATTAAATTAGGATTTTTTATATGAAAAAATCAATTTTTGTATATTTTCTCTATTTTATTCTTTTACAAAATAACCTATATAATCAAAATATAAACTTCCAAAAGTCTTTTATTTTAAAAGGCTACATACAAACAAATAAAGAATGGAAAAATTGTCCTGAATTTAGATTTTTATATAATGGCAAAGAAACACTAAATGATGATGTAGGATTATTTTCATTTTTATCAGACAATAAAATTAATGAATATTCAATATTAATTTGTAAAAATATATATCCTAATTTTGCTAACACAAATACAATAGATAATTTTACTATTAAGCTAGAAAAACCATCCAAATTATATTCATTTCAAAAAGATACAAACGACCAAGGTGAAATAGTTTGGCAGCAACAAAAAGAAAAAATCCATGAAAACAAAAATTTTACTGTTCCACCAAATTGTATCATTGCTTTAATAAATCCAAAATATGTCGATGATGTTAAATCCTGGAAAGAGGTAAAATTAAGTAATAATTTAATCTCTGGTCCAAAAATTATTTTAAAAGAAAACATTGATATTCAAAAAGTTAAAAGAGAAGCCGCAAAGTCATTGCTTAGAAGTTTAGATATTGTTATTTTTCATGAGAAAATAAGAACAGCTAAAAGAGATTTTACTAAAAAAAATAATGTAAAAGTATATTTAGCTCAAAACAAATAAAAATAGGGAGAAGGCATGATCCAAATATATGCCATTTTTGCTCATGACAAAAAAGATTCATTAAATGGAAGCATTTTTCAACAAGCAACTGAATATCTGAAAGAAAAACATGAAATTGCTGTTGACTCATTATATCTTTATGATCGAGCTTTAGAAATTCCATTTTATACACATAATAAAAATCAACTTGAAACTAACCCATTTTTTGCAGAAAATAAAGAACGCTTTATGGCTGCAGATAGATTATTAATAGTCCATCCTGTTTATTGGTATTCAGTACCTGCAATTTTGAAATGTTGGATAGATTTAATAACAAACTTTGCATACAAATATGAAAGCGGACTTTATGCAAAGCCTTTACATAAAATAACAAAAACCTTAATAATTAATACTTCAATGGCACCAAGTTGGTATTACAAATATTTTACATGCAATACACAAATGCGACAATTAAACGAAACTTTTAAATTTTTCGGAATACCTAAAAATGATTTTTATCAATTGGGTGACATAGCTAAATTAACAAATAAAAAATATATAAATCATATTAAAAAAATTTTGAAAAAAGTTGATAATTTAATTTCCGATTAATAAATTTTAGTTATGCAATTTTTTAACTTTTAAAGACATTTCATAAATAATTTTTTATTTAACACAATATCTTAGATTTTACTAGCTACGGTAGTTTCCATCTTAACAGCGGCCACACTGAACAAAAAAGTTATGATAGATAAAAAATTATAAATAACCAAATATGAAGCATAAGTAAGTTTAATGAAAATAATTTCAGCATTAATATTTTTTTTAATAATCTGTCTTAAATTATCTTCTATGGGTATACCAAATCAATTTGATACAGAAAAATTGAATCAATTTAATTTAAACCAATGGATTCAAAATGACAATATATCAGCACAAACTTTTTTAGATATATCAACAACTTTTATAAAATTTATATCTAATTGGTTGAGCCAACAAAATTTATGGCCTAAAAATGAAATTCCTTTAGCTAAAATTAAATATATATATGAAACTCATAATTATAAAGTAGTTGAAAATAATCAAGATTATTATAAATCTGATTATGATTTAAATTATGCGGCAAAATGGATTATACCTCCCAATATTAAGGTAAACATTATTGGAGATATACACGGAAATTTTAAAATTATAAAAGAAAACTTAATAAACATGCATAGAAACAATTTTATCACTAACAATTTCGAATTAACCGAAAATAATAACTTAATTTTTTTGGGCGACTATATAGATAGAGGACCACACAGTTTAAAAGTTCTCACAACTATTATGTTACTGGCACTAAAAAATCCAGGCCGAGTTTTTATTTTAAAAGGAAATCATGAAAATGTTCTAATCAGCTGTTTAAATTATGATTTAGAAAATCACATTTCAAAGATTACTTCTTCTGTAGATATTAAAAATTTAATTTTAGATCGCCTTAGTCAAATGTTTGAAATCCTTCCGGCATTTTTATTAGTCGGAAATTATACAAAACAAAATAAAATTCAATATAAGCTTTATTCTCATGCAGGGTTAGATCTAAGACTTAATTTTAATGAAATTTTAAAACTAGAACCAACAAAAATAAATGATTTTAATGAAATTATACTTAAAGAAATAACAAAAAATGATTTTTTACCTAGAAAGGATTTTATCAACATAATAAATGACTTTATAAAGTCATCAGTATCAAATGAAAATTTAATTGAAAATTTTTTTGCACCTACCTGTCCTATATTTGGATTCTTATGGAATGACATCTATATAAATTCAGAAGAAATTGTTATTAAACAAAGTAACCGTCCTGGTAATGATTTATTTGTAATTGGTTCTAAATTTATAAAATTTTTTTTTAAAAAACTTGCAACTCCTATATCAAAAATTGTTGGAATTGTAAGAGGTCACGAACATTATTTACCAAGAGAGATTAGTAATCTATTTAAAACATTTATTTTTTTCTTTTCTCCTCCAATCGCTTACACTATTATTAATTCTAATTACTCATATAGCCTATGTTTAAAAGAATCACAAATTTTTAACTATAAAAACTTTGTAATAATAACATTAATAGGTGGTTCTATAATTGATCAAAATTACAATCCATTTATTGATTATCCATCAATGTTTTTACAAATAAAGCTAAACAATCAAGACCAATATATATATACTCCATATATTTATTAATGCGATAAATTTATAGCTTGAAAGGTAATAAATGAGTAAAAAACATTTTAAATTAATGCCAGCGGTTTGGTTAATATTCATTAAAGATAATCAAATCTTACTTTTAAAACGTAAAAATACTGGATGGCAAGATAACAAATATTCGGTTCCCGCAGGAAAATTAGATGGTAATGAAACTGTAATGCAAGCAGCAGTTCGTGAGGCTAAAGAAGAAATAGGTTTAAATATAAAAATAGATAATTCAGATGTAATACATGTGCTTCATAAAAAAAATGATGACAATGAAGAAACAATTGATTTTTTTATTAAAGTAAATAATTGGAAAAACACACCTAAAAATATGGAACCTCATAAATGTGAAGAACTCAAATGGAATCCAATAAATAATTTGCCCCAAAATACTATTGATTGTTTAAAGTATGTGATTAATCAAATAGGAAAAAATATATTTTACAGTGAATATGGATGGAAATAAAACTTTGTCAAATCTTATACACTCGTTAAAAAATAAAAGCATGTCAAATAATACGCTCTAGTTTCATTCTTCTACTGGAATAAAAAGCGAATTACGTTCTTTATTATTTACAGATTTTGAATAATGACCTTTTCCCCAAGTATCTTCAACAAAAAAAACTTCACCCCTATTAATAATACGTTTTTCACCATCACTTACTGTAATTTCAACCGAAGCATCTAAATTTACTATGAACTGTTTTCTTGGTGCCACATGCCAAGAAAAAGTATAATCTGCTGGTGTTTTACGAAAAATAATTCCTTTGCCAGGAATCAAAGAAGAAATTTTACCTATAGCTCCAGAACTATTTAATTCTATTTCTTTTATTCCAAAATGAGATTCTCCTGTTTTATCATTCCAAATTTTTAAAATATTAATTTTTTCAGTCTGCTCTTTGGTAAATTGATTTGCCACAATAGTAAGAATAATTGAAGCTGAAATTAATAATATTACATAATAAATTTTTTTCATTACCATCCTTTAAACTATAAAAAAATAATCTTTATTTAAATTATCAAAAATTTTAAAATTCTTAAAATAATGTGCAACCTCGGGTTAAACAAATAACACTAACTTAATAACTACTTCATCAAGATACAATAAAATAAAACGCGTACTTTAAGTAATTTTTGAAGCATTGAATCCTTGGATAAATATCTCAAAGCACCGCACTTGGAATAATTTTTCAATACTATTTTGCAAAAGCAAAATAACTCAGGATAAACGGGTAAAGAAAATTATATCCAAAGGTTGGCAAAATAGTTATTTTTGAAATTATTAGTTATGAAATTAATGTAAAAATAATTTTTATTATATATGAGTTGAAACATCAGATTCTATCAATTAAAATAAGAACTCTTGTATTCAAAAAAAAAGCTTGTTATATAAATTTATATTTATATAACAAACAAATTTATTTTTTTATTCGCCTAAGGAAAAATTAATGAGATATTTTGCGAAATATTTTATTTTAATTTTATTATTATTATTTAATAATATATCACCAGCAGTTCAAGTAGATACTAGCCTGCAAATTAGTCCATATGAAAAAAATTATGAGAATTGCAGAGTACAATATTGCAATCAAGCAATAAAAAAATATATTGGATCTGCAAATCTAAATGCAAATATTAAGCTTCCAAGAATCGACTTCTGTTTTAGTGGAGGTGGCGATAGAGCTCTTATTTCTTGTTTAGGTTTCTTAATGGGATCACAAACAACAAACTTAATAAATACCGCAATATCTATGAGCGCACTTTCTGGTTCAACCTGGTTAATTTGTATGTGGATGTTAAGTGGACAGGATCCTTGGCTATATAAAAATATAATTCAGAAAAAAATAGTCGGTGTTGAATTTTATGATCCATTAACATTAAATTGGGACATTATCATCGAAAAACTTGAAAACAAACGCAAAGCAACGGGACATTTTAATGCTGCGGATCTATGGGGCTCAGTATTGTGTGCAAGAATGATGGATAATTTAAAACAACAAGATGGTTCAATGATCAACAAACAAGTCATAACTTTCAATTATATTAGAAGGCTTTTAAACACATTAAAAAACTACAATAATCCTTGTTATCCATTTCCAATTTTAACTTCATCAATTACATGCCTAAAACCATATCAATGGTTAGAAATTAATCCGTTTTATACGGGAGGAGATACTATAGGAGGATATATTCCAACAGAAAACTTTGGAGGGTGTTTTAATTATGGATGGTCACAAAATTGTTGCGTAAATGAAGAAAGTATTGCCACTTTTATGGGAATTTGTGGTAGTGCCTACAGCATAAGTTTTTGGGATATCCTCAAAAATATAGCCGAAATATTGATAACAAAATGTCAAGAAAAAAAATTTACTGAACTAAAAAAGTTGATACAAGATTTTTTAAACTGGTATTCAAATAATTTGAATCCCAAAAATCCAGAACGATTATTATCATCTAATTATTTTAATTATACCTATAATATGCCATTTGTACCTTTATCAAATAAGACAAATCTTGAATTAGCTGATGCCGGAATGATTTTCAATCTACCATTTCCGCCTCTGCTCAAAAGAAAAAGCGATATAATTATAGTCTGCGATGCATCTAGCGAATGTCCAAATCAAAATTATTCTGAGTTACACTACGCAAGAACTTATGCTACAACTTATAATTTTAAATTTCCTTGCTTAGATAATCCAATAATTCTAGATGATTACACTGCCATTTTTGAAAGTGATGATCCTGAAACACCAACTATTATTTATTTTCAAAATCCTATCAAAGAATCAACTTTTAAATTTAATTATACTCAGCAAGAATTTGACGCTGTTTGTTATAATATGAGTTCTTTGGTGATAAATCATAAAGTTGATATTGCAAATGCTATAATCAGAAAAATAAATAAAATAAATGGATTTAAACAAAAACAATCATTAAAAACAAAAATAAAAAATAAGTTACAAAATCTATTTTGCTCTTGTCCCACCATTGATTTTTTATATTAAAAAAACAATTTTAATTTAACAACAATCTAATTGTTTTTTTAATATAAAAATAGATGTAAAACCAAATATTATTATAAGGCTCCACAAAACAATTAAACATATCCAAAATGAAATATAATTTTGTTGTCCAAGGACTGTGGCTCTAACTCCTTCCATTGTATAAAGCATTGGATTTAACAAAAGAATATAAGATATTTTTGAAGATAATTTATTATGAATAGTATACCATGGAAATTCTACGCCACTCAAAAACCACATAGGAAAAACTAATCTAACCCAAACTCTTCTTATTTGTGTAATATCTTCAGGAATTGTACTCATTAGTAATGTAAAAAAACCAAAAAAAATATTAACCGTTAGAAACATTACCAAAAATTGTATTGGCATAAAATTACTTAAATCCATTCTATCCCAAATAATTAATTTACTTAACGGAATTATTAGTATGGAATAAACAGAAGTTCTAAATGCAGAACTTATAACAAATCTTATAAATACCAACCAAGATGGAATGGGTAAAGATAAAAAATAATCAATTGTTCTATCCCCTTTCTTATCTGAAATAAAATTTGCAACATATCCCCAAATTTCAAAAACACAACAACTCCCAATGGCTCCAACTGCCCAAAATTCACCAAAATTTCTAGTCATGCCCAAAAGTGGATATACATGTGTAAATATTAAAAGAAGTATTGAAATCCAAATTATTAAATCAAAAATGCCACTAATAACCTTTTTTTTAAAAACAATTAAATCCATTTTAAACATCTGCCCAAAAATATGGGCATATAATTTAAAATTGTTAATCACTGCACAATTCCTCAATTCATAATTTATTAGTTTAAATGAAGTATTATTGTTGTAATTTTTTTTCCGAATAATTTTTTTGATTTGGTATAATTTTTGACTGATCAAGTTGATTCAATTTATTTTTAGCTTCAATATCGGTTAAATATTCATTTTTATTTGCAAGATAGTCATATTGTAATTTAATTACTTCTCGATTTAACTTTAATTTTACAGGAACATCGAATGTTGCTTTATACCAAAAACCCTGAAATGGAATACCTTCTTCTTGCATAGCTTTTGATACTGATTCTAAACATTTTTTATTATCATCAAAGAAATATATTTTACTTGGCCGCCAACTGATAACATCAAAAAAAGTTTTAAGCACATTTCCTTTTGGATTCAATTTACCTGTCATTAATATGCCTTTATAAAAAACTGGATAACTTGAAAAGTTCGGTCTTAATGTATCAAATACAATTTCTGTGAATTCAAAATTATGACTAAAATCTATACCATATTCTTTTAAAGTTTGATATCGCCATTGACCCATTTTATCAATAACGCCAAATCTTCCCGTCTCCAAAGAGGTAAGAGCAATAATCTTTATCCCTTTAAGTTGTAAATTTCTAATAAACGTTGCGGTATTAGGTTCTACAAGCTTATATTTTTCTTCCATCATAATTCTGCTCAAACTATGATGCTCATAATTAGAATCATAATTATATTTTATTTTCATTGCGTTTTGAAAATTATTTAATAATTCTTGAGCAAATTGAATATCAGCTTTCTCAAAAACTTCCGGATTCCATCTAATTCGCAATATTTTATCTACCGGGACAAGCAATGTTCTATCGATATCAAAAATTATAAGAATATCTTTATCATTAACATTTAAATATTCTTTAGCTTCTTCAAGTTTTTTTATTTCTTTAATACTAAATGATTGCCAAAAAGCGCATGAAGTAAGAAATAAAAGAATAAAAAATAATAATCCATATCTTTTAAAAGAAAACATTTTCAATCTACTCTTATTAAATTAACCTTACTTTTTCTAAAATTTATTTAGTTTAATTACAATGTAAACAAATTTTTTTTTACTCCTATGATGAAAGAATTATTTTTGTACGTAATAAAAGATCCCAAAAAAGTATGGATCACATAAATCTTTTCATTCAATATCCTTTTTTTGAAAATGAAATAGATAACTCTATCTAAAAATCATATCATTAAAAAAACAATATGAAATATTTTTTCAAAAATCAATTATTACTTTTTTAAAAAATATAATTGTATTAAATATACAAAAACTTTTTATGGAAAATTGTATTTAACGCAAGCTCAATAATTGTTTTACAATAAAATAAACTGTAAATCTATAAATCGCGCACCCTGAGATTTTTACAAACACCATATCCTCTTAATACATCCATCTTCACTAAAAATATGATGGATAAACAACTCAAAGCGCTGTTCCAAGATAATACTTTGATACGATTTTGCAAAAGCAAAATCGCTCAAGATGATTCCTGCATACATCCGCCTTTGCTATAACCACGATGGAAACTTGGTATGAGCGGAGAATAAAATTGTATTGCAAGAATTATAAAATGGCTATTTTTGAAATTATTAGTTACCAAGTCCGCATTATTTAAATTCATCTGGAAAGATATTCTTTTAAAAAATCGATCCACAAACAATCTTTAGTAAATTCTGTTCTGTAATATGAAGGATCAATTTGAGATAATGGGAAATATATAGATAATCCTTTAGCGGAAATAACATTTTGACCTGCAACATTTGCAATAACTGTTTTTTCTAACAATTTCATCGAAAGGTTAATTGCTTCTTTCAATTGTAAAACTGCCGTTTTTAAAATATCATTATTTAACATCTTCTGAGAATTTAAAGCATAATTATTTTCTAATGTTTTATAAAATCTTGAATAAAAAGAATAAAGATCAATATAATTTTTAGTACTAAATTGCAAAGCTGATTTTCTTGCCTCTTTAACTGCATTTTTCATTGCCAAGTTATCATTTTTTTTGCAGATTTTAAATTTATTAACAAAAGCATTGATGCTATCCTTTAATAAACTCATTTTATCTAACAAAATTGCCGATTGAGTATAAAATTTTATCCTATTTTTATAGTAATTTTCATAAGACATAACAACTGATTTTGCAAATTGTATAGGTGTTATTCCACCTAAACTCAAGCTTTGCATCAAAGTTAGGTAATCCCAACCATATGCAAGTTCAACTTCTTGCGATGCAATCATATAATCTGCATAATTTCTCGTTTGATATGCCATTTCAACCATTGCCATTAAACACGCATCCATACCTAAAACATTTATTTTTTTTCCGCATAAAACAGAATTTTTAATCTCTGTTAAAGCCTGAACCAATTGCTGATTACTCATATATGTTCTACTGTGTTCATTAAACAAAATGCCCCTTTGAATGTATGTTTCTTGATCTGCCAATAATTGCTCTTTAATTTCAACTTCCTCTTGTGTAGAAGAATATGTCAAATCAGTTATTTGCGCTCTTGGATTATCTAATATCATTTCTGCATCTATATTCATTTTCGGAGAAAAGTCATTAATATTTCCTCGGATAGCCCCCCAAACAGGATCTACAATTCCCACACCATGATTCCATAAAACTAATCCATAATTTTGAGCTGGATATTTGGAAACAGACCATTTCATAGCATCAATTAAATCTTTTGACTGATTTCCATCGGTATCTGAAGGTAAGTAAGTATCAAGTTCTATTTTGTTTTTATGTATTTTATATCGCCAAATGCCTTTTTGATTTAATTGATACCATTGAACTAATATATTTAATTTTGTATTTGATCCAACAGCAGACATATCACTTAAATTTTTAGATGCAAATTTTGAAAGATTATTTTTGGCCTGTACATAAATAAGAACAGTCCAATCAGCAGGTTTAGTAGATATAGCCGCTGTATAAACTGAATTTATAAAAAACAATAAAAAACAATTCGAAATAATTATCTGCAAAAGCTTTGAACAATCAATAAAAGCTTTTTTAACTTTAAACATTCCCGCCCCCCTTTAAACTCAAAAATGCTTAGTGATCATTTAATTCATTATCAAGTTAAAAAAAATAGTTATCATAAATCAATGTTTCAGATATAAATAAAAACAATCCCTTTTGGATTGCAAGTTTTCTATATGAAATAAAGATTGCTGAAAAAAAATCTTTATTTTTAGCAACAACAGTTTTTGTGATACAATTTTTATATTTAATTAAAGAAATAAATCTCTATCTATGAGTTAATATAAAATTCATTTAGATTTATAATCCGTAATTTTTTTGTTCGCTTAGATTTAGCAAAAAATGGCAAAAAATATTTATAAAAAGGCAAAAAGATGAAATATAACTCTCAAAAAATAGAAGAAAAATGGCAAAAATATTGGGAAAAAAATCCATATTTTTATACAAAAGAACCAAAACAATCTAGAAAAAAATTTTACTGCCTTGATATGTTTCCATATCCTTCCGGTTCAGGACTACATGTTGGACACTGGAAAAATTATGTTTTATCAGATCTTTATGCCAGAATAAAATTATTACAAGGATATAATGTCCTACATCCAATGGGTTGGGATGCTTTTGGCTTACCAGCAGAAAATTATGCCATTAAAACTAAAACTCATCCCAAAAAAGCAACAGAAAAAAACATAACTTTATTTAAAAAACAAATAAAAAAAATAGGGGCTATTTACGATTGGAATAAAGAAATAAATACTACAAATCCTAATTATTATAAATGGACTCAATGGATTTTTTTGCAAATGTTCAAAAAGGGATTGGCGTATCAAGCTAAAATGCCAATAAATTGGTGTTCTTCATGTAAAACAGGACTTGCAAACGAAGAAGTTGTTGCAGGGGTATGTGATCGTTGCGGAACACCTGTCACTCAAAAAAATATTCGTCAATGGATATTAAAAATAACACAATATGCCGAAAAACTTCTTGATGGTCTTGAAAAACTTGATTGGCCTGAAAAAGTAAAATTAATGCAAAAAAATTGGATCGGGAAAAGCAAGGGAGCAATAATAAAATTTAAAACAAGACAAGGAATAGAACTTCCTGCTTTTACAACAAGACCAGACACGATTTTTGGTGCTACATTTATGGTGATAGCACCAGATCATGAAAAAGTTGAAAAAATTACATCCTCTAGACAAAAAGATGTTGTACAAAAATATCAAGAAGAAGTTTCTCAATTAACTGAAATTGAACGAACGACTGATACAAAAGAAAAAACTGGTGTTTTCACTGGAGCTTACGCAATAAATCCGATAAACAATGAAAAAATACCTATTTATATTTCAAGTTATGTTTTAAAGTCATATGGCACAGGCATAGTTATGTGTGTACCTGCACATGATCAACGAGACTTTGAATTCGCAAAAAAATATAATATTGATATTAGACAAGTCATAAAACCAGCTAATTCTACAAAAGAATATTTTGATGAAAAAGGAAATCAAATTTGTGCTATAAGCGAAGATGGCTATCTAATAAATTCAGGACAATTTGATAACTTAGAAACCAAAAAAGGTATACAGTCGATCACATTTTTTTTAGAAAAACAAGATCTTGCTACATTTGAAACCAATTATAAATTACGCGATTGGATTTTTTCACGTCAAAGATATTGGGGCGAACCAATACCTTTAATTCATTGCAAAAATTGTGGTATTGTTCCAGTTCCAGAGCAAGAACTTCCCATTGTACTACCTGAAGTTGAAAATTACGAACCAACAGGAACAGGAGAATCACCTTTAGCAAATATCGAAAAGTGGGTAAATACTACATGTCCAAAATGTTTTGGTCCTGCAAAAAGAGAAACCAATACTATGCCTCAATGGGCCGGATCATGTTGGTATTTTTTGCGTTATCCAAATCCAAATCTTGAAGATAAACCATTCACACAAGAAGATATGAAATATTGGCTTCCTGTTGATTTATACATTGGTGGGATAGAACATGCAGTTCTACATCTATTATATTCTCGTTTTTATGTAAAAGTTTTACACGAACTCAATTATCTACCATTTGATGAACCATTTACAAAACTTTTTAATCAAGGAATGGTTTGTATGAAATCTCCTCAAACAGGTCGGGTTGAAAAAATGTCAAAATCAAAAGGTAATATAGTTGTTCCAGATGAAATTATAAAAGAATTTGGAGTAGATGCATTAAGAATGTACGAATTGTTTATGGGACCACCTGAATTAGATGTTGAATGGCAAATGGATGGAATCAAAGGTGTTAAAAATTTCTTAAATAGATTATGGAATTTTTTAACTATACCCGAAAATATTTTACCAAAAAATCAAAAATCTAGTACCAAATCACTAAAAAGATTTCATCGTTTTTTAAAAGATTATCAAGAAAGAATAGAAGCATTTAAAACAAATACTGCCGTGTCTGCAATCATGGAATATCTCAATGATCTTAATTCCGAAAAATTAAAACTTGATCATGATATTTTGGAACAATTTTTGGTAGCACTTTCTATAATTATTCCCCATTTTTCCAGCGAATTAATTGAAAAATTACTAAATAAAAAATTACAAAATTTACAATGGCCAAAATACAATTCTAATCTTGCTCAAGTCAGTGAAGTTGAAATCGCGATTCAAATAAATGGCAAATTACGAGGAACAATACAAGTATCAAAAGATTCTTCACAAGAAGATGTAGAAGCAGAATCAAAAAAAGCAGTTACAAAATGGTTAGAAAATAAACAAATAACAAAAACTATATTTGTAAAAAATAGATTGATTAATTTTGTTATAAAATAAATCCGATTATAAATTCTAAATGAAATTATATGCTTCAGTCCAACCGTTATTTATAGTCCCTTGATATATCCGCCTTCGCTAAAACTACGTCATACACTCGGGATGATCCCTCAATATGATTTTGCAAATCAAATTCACTCAGGTTAAGCACGTGGAAGAAAATTGTATCAAAAAAAAATAGTTATTTTTGATATTATTAGTTATCGAACTCATGTTAAATAATTCAATTCTAAAAATAAAAAATAATAAACAAATTTCCACCAAGCCGCGAGCAAAGATCGATGAGAACGGTAAAATTTTTTATCAACTATAATCTTGTTTATTTTAATTTTTATTTTGTCTAATTCTTTTTGCATCGATTTGATATGTTTATTTCGAATTTGATTATCTTCTGTTTGAAAAGTATTTAATTTATAAAACATATACCTAAATTTATTAAATCGAGGCAAAATATCATTTTCAAAATTAATATATTGAAATCTATTTTTTGCAGTTCCTTTATTATATAAGCATCGTCTTATATAATTAAATTCATTTCGAACAAAAAAAGCTAAAAAATCTATATATTTATTTCTTAAGCAACTACAATCATTTACCTTTTTTTCGTTGTTTTGTTTAATATCACCAAACACCTTATCAATAAAAAACAAATTACTAACCCGCTTAATATTAATTTTATTAAAAACAGTTTTAAAGCTTTGCATATCATTTTCACTTAAAACATTTGAATATTGAGTACAATTAATATTCTGAAAAATATTTAAAATTTTTTGAAACTTTTTATCAAAATTATTTTTAAATAATATAATTAAATCTTTATTAAATTCTATTGAATCATTATTATTTGGATAAGAATTCAAAATTTTATAAAATATTAACTCCGTACAAGTAATACATGAATTCAAGTTGTAAACGATCATAAGCTGACCAAAAATAAATATCCAAAATCTCCTTTTTAAATTGTTTAAATTAATCATAAAAAATCATTTCCTTTTTCAAACAAAATTTATGCTAAGATAAGTTAATTCATTATTAAGCCATGAATTATATCTTTATTCTTAAAAATTCAAAGGATATTTTTAATGGAATCCAAAATTGATTTTTCTAATCCCAAGTTTTTACGTTCAATGCCCCCAAATTGTACCCCACAAGATTTTATAAATTTTACAACAAAAATTTATAAAAAAAACAATTTAACTAAGATCAAAAAATCAAAGAACTCTATTCCAAAAATAATACATCAAATCTGGTTTGGTCAAAAAATACCGCCAAACTATATTAACTGGCAAAAAACATGGAAGCAAAAACATCCCAAATGGAAATATATTTTTTGGAACGAAAAAAAATTAAATCAATATTTTGTTGCAGGTCTTTTTAATCAAAAACTTTTCAATAAAGCCAAAAAGAATGAAAACTACGCACAAATGGCCGACATTGCACGATATGAAATTATACATAAATTTGGAGGAATATATGTTGATTGTGATTGTCAAGCAATCAAATCATTTGACAAGTTAGTACAAAGTTATGATTTTTTTGCATGTTTAGAACATATAGAAAACGGACTCGTAGTTGGAAATGCAACCTTTGGTGCAAAACCAAATCATCCTATTTTAGCTCAATGTTTGCAAAATATAAAAAAATATGAAACTTCACAAAAAATAGATCTAACTTATTGGAAAGGTTCATCTGGATACTGCAAACAAATGGAAAAACAATATGCGTTAACACTGACAATTACAGGTCCAATTTTATTTACCAAATCTATCTGGGAAATGGCAGACAAAGAAAATAATATAGATATAATATTTCCACACACATATTTTTTCCCTTTTCCTGAATATAAAATATACAAGATCAGCAAAACAACTTTCAGTTGCCATTATTTTCAAGGCATTTGGAAAAAAAATTTATTAGAAAAATTTCAAAAAAACCAAGGAGCTTTATAATGAAACTTTTTTTAGATACTGCAAATCGCGATCTAATAAAAAAATGGGTTCCAACAAACTTAATTGATGGAGTAACAACAAATCCTTCACTTTTGAGCAAAGAAGGTAAAAACATAAAAGATGTTTTACTAGATATCTGTAAAATGGTTAAAGGTGATGTTAGTATAGAAGTTGTAAAAAAAGAACCATCAGATGTTTATAAACAAGCAAAAGAAATATCTAAATTAGCAAAAAATGTTGTTGTTAAAATTCCATTTCAATTTGAGTATCTTCCTGTTATAAGCAAACTTGTAAAAGAAAATATAAAAATAAATGTCACATTAATATTCTCTGTAATTCAAGCAACACTTGTTGCAAAATTAGGAGTTAAATACATTTCGCCATTCATTGGACGACTTGATGATATTGATATACCAGGACTAGAACAATTAGAAAAAATCATGCTTATAAAAAATAACTATAATTATAAATCAGAAATAATTGCAGCATCTATACGAAATGTTATGCATATGCAAGAAGCAATATTAATGGGAACAGATGTTGTAACAATCCCACCAAGCTTACTTGATAAAATTTTTACACATCCTTTGACTATGCAAGGCATAGAAAAATTTGATTCCGATTGGAAAAAATTAGGTAAAAAGGAATTATTAAAATAATTATATAAGTTCGTATGGTTTGATTTCCTTTAGTCATGTCCCTCGATACATCCGCCTTCGCTAAAAGCTACAGCGGATACTCGGGATGATCCCTCGATACATCCGCCTTCGCTAAAAGCTACAGCGGACACTCGGGATGATACTTCGATACATTCGCATCTGCTAAAGCTACGGCGGACATTCGGGATGAGCGGGGGGGAATTGTAAGATTTTTTTATGATTATTTTTGACATATTTCTCTTGATAAAATTCTTTTACCTAAACAGGATGATATCAAGTAATTTTGATAAATAGGATGACATTAAGTTA
>WJIY01000042.1 GCA_014730005.1 Candidatus Babelota bacterium
AAAATGCTTGCAAAAATTGTCAAATTCGTAGAAAATTGTTTCCAACATTATTTGTTCCTTTCTCTAAATTTCTTTCTGGGTAGTTTACCTAGTTTTTTAGAGAAAGGTTATTTTTTTCTTATCCAGAGTTGGCGTTAAATAAATAAATAAAAATTTTATGTAAATGAATTTAATTTGGATTTATTATTTCGAAAATGTTTAAGTATTATTTTAAAATAGAAACAGATCTTAAGCTTTTTAAATTACTTGTAGGCAGACCAGTAAACCAGTCGATCGTTATTTCTTTTAATGTAGGATCAATATAAAAGTATTTTTTTTCAAATTTTATTGATTTATTAAAATCAAGCCAAATTGGAAATGTAATTTTATTGGCATAAACATTTTGTCCTAAAGGTTTGTTATCATCCCGACCCACATAAATACATGTTGTTAATTCTGGAGTAGATCCAACGAACCATGTAGAAGAGGCATCATTTGTGGCTCCGGTTTTTCCAATAGCTTCTGTTTGTAACCAAGTTTTTTGATTTAATAAAATTTTAGCACGTTTTATTCTATGTGATAGAGCATTTATCATTTTACTGTTTGTTTTTATATCTAAAACTTCCCAAGTTTCAATTTCTTCTTTTTCCCATATTTTATTGTTCCATTCATTTTTTATCCACTCAATAAAATAAGGTTTAATATATTTTCCATAATTAGCGAAAATGTTGAAAGCTGCGACCATTTCAAAAACAGTAGCTTCTGCTGTTCCAAGTGCTAAAGAAGGATAAGGTAAGATTTCATTTTTTAACCCAAACTTTCTGGCCCATTCAATTACAGTGGTTGCACCTAGTTGCAAAAATAATTTAATAGTTACAATATTATTTGAAAGCGTTAGTGCACGTACAAGAGTCATTGGACCTTCAAATGTATGCGTCCAATTACGCGGTTTCCAAATTTGATTATTTGGCATTTCAAGCTCAAATGGTTCATCTATTAAAATATCATCCATGCTAAAACCATTTTTTAATGCAGCTGCATAAATGATAGGTTTAAATGTTGATCCAATTTGACGTACTGATTGAAATGCCCGGTTGAATTGTGACTCTTGAAAATTACATCCACCAATTAAAGCTTTTATCTTTCCACTTGATGATTCCATTGCAATCATTGCACCATTTACTTGTTTATCAATATTTTCTTTACATTCTTGTATTTTTTGACGAAAAATATTTTCTGCTAAATTTTGCTTTTCAGTATTTATTGTGGTTTTTATTTTTAAGCCCTTTGTATATAAAGTATCTTTACCCCATTTACTTTCAGCCCAGTTTCTTATCCATTCAATGATATATAAACGAATTGAATTACCTGAAATATGATCATTGATAATTAATTCCTTATCTATTGAATTATCATATTCTTCTTGAGAAATAAGGTTTAATTTTTTCATTTGTCCTAAAATAATATTTCGACGTTTTTTTGCTGTCAGGGGTGCATTTAGAGGGGAATAAAGATATGCGGATTTTGCAACTGCTGCCAATGTAGCAGCCTCATCTAAAGTTACATTGGTAACTGACTTGTTCCAAAATCTTCTGCAAGCTGCTTCTATACCATAAATGCCTCTGCCGAAATATATGCTATTTAAATAAATTTCTAGTATTTGGTGTTTAGAAAATTTTTTTTCCAATTGTAATGCTAAAAAGATTTCCTGCAATTTTCGTTTTATTGTTTTGTTGTAATGTAAAAACATTAAGCGAGCGAGTTGTTGTGTTATTGTACTTGCTCCCTGAGCTTTTTTTCTTAAACAAATATTTGTGATTAATGATCGTAAGATACCTTTAAGAGATATTCCATAATGATTAAAAAAATTCCAATCTTCAGCAGCAACAAATGCATCTATAACGGTTTTAGGAAGCTGATTAAATGAGATTAATTCACGTTTGTCTAATTCAAATTTTGCAAATTCTTTTCCTTCATCATCTAAAATGATAGATGGTTTTGCTGTTGTAATTTCAAGAGCAGAAAAATTAAATTTTTCCTCCTCAAAAAAAGATAAAAATGCTCCTATGCAAAATGAAAATAATAAAAAGCAAAATGTAAAAACATAACGAAAATACAAATTTTTATTTCCTAAAATAACTTATAACCAAAGTACTTAGAATGACTTTAATTAAACAACCAAAAAAAAATGGATAAAAACCCATATATAATAATTTTTTAAATGGAACAAATATTGATAATTGCAACAAACCGAATGCGTAATATATGAACATTGAAATAAATAAATTAAAAAATATTGTAATTATATTTTTTTTAAAAAAATTTTTGGTCATGACAATGAAAATCATTGTAAATAAAAATCCTAGAATATATCCACCAGTAGGCCCAACTAATTTTGTTAGCCCCCCTTGAAATCCTGAAAAAAATGGAGCACCAAAAGCTGTTTGTATGATTGTTAGCAAATATGCATAAACTGAATGCCATCCTAAAAAATAGCTGGATAAAATTAATGGCAAAGGTTGAAGGCTTATTGGAACTAAATTAAATGGTAATGGAATAATGATTTGTGAACAAAATGCAAAAAACCAAGATAATAAGAAATAAAAAATTATTTTTATTGGGACTGATTTTTTATAAAACAAAATTATATTTTTATAAATATATAGATTATTTTTAAACATTTGCATCTTATTTCCTATCTAGCTTTAAGATTAGAAATTAAAAATTCTCTCAAAAATGTATTACGTTTTGTTCCTTTATTATTTTTAATACCCATGGCAATTGCTTTTGGTTGACCGATTAAAATACATAATTTTTTTGCTCTTGTAACTGCAGTATAGATTAAATTTCTTTGTAATAAAATAAAGTGTTGCATAAAGATTGGAATTATAACAGCACCAAATTCTGAGCCTTGACTTTTGTGAATTGATATAGCATATGAAAGTATAATTTCATCAAGTTCTGCAAAATCATATTCTAATATTCGATCTCCAAAATTTATAAATATTTTTTGATCGATATGATTAATTTCATTAATTGTTCCAAGGTCTCCATTAAATATAAATTTATCATAATTATTTCTAATCTGCATTACTCGATCCCCAAGTCTGTAAACTTGTCCAAAACGGGAAATTTGTTTACAGTTTGTTGTTTCTGGATTTAGGATTGATTGGAGTTCTTGGTTTATTCTTTGTGTACCTACAATGCCTCGATTCATAGGAGTTAGAACAACGCAATTACTTGGTAAAATATTATATTTTGTAAGAGTTGTTTTATAAATTTTATGTAAAATAGAAAAAGTATTTTCGGCATTGTCTTCTTTTATATAAAAAAAATCTTTTTTTTTACAAATATTTGAAGATGTTGGAAATTCACCTTTATTAATTTTATGCGCATTTACAATAATTAAACTATTTTGTGCTTGCCTAAATATTTGTGTGAGTTTAGTTGTTGGAATGATTTGAGAACTTATAAAGTCATTTAAAATGTTTCCTGCTCCTACAGAGGGTAATTGATCAATATCTCCAAGAAATACAACGTGTGCTTTTAATGGGATAGCTTTAAGTAATGCGTGCATCAAAAAAACATCTATCATTGATGCTTCATCAACAATTAGAAAATCTAAATCAAGAGCATTTTGTTCGTTTTTATTAAAATTCATTATTGTTGGATTAAATTCTAGTAAACGGTGTAATGTTTCTGTATTATAACCTGTTCCCTCAAACATTCTTTTTGCAGCACGACCGGTTGGTGCTGCAAGTTTGAATTTAAAATTATATTTATTTAACACTTCTAACAATTTTTTTATCAGCGTAGTTTTACCTGTACCGGGTCCGCCAGTTATTATTGTTACCTTTTTTTGTAAGCAAGAAAGAATTCCTTTTTGTTGTTCTTCATTTAATTGAACAGAATTAGAATCTGGTTTTTTTATTTGATTATAAATTTCTTGAAGATTTAAATTAAAGTTAGTTTTTTGGGAAATTAAGCATTCAATTTTTTTCGAGATACCTATTTCTGAAAAATAATATTGAGGTAAAGATATAAAATGTTTTTCATTATAAGTAATTAGTTTTATTTTTTCTTCATTATAAAGTTCGGTAAGTGCTTTTTTTATTAAATTTTCATGTTCATTGTTTTGTTCAAGTTCAAGTATTTTGATAACAGATGTTTTTACAGTTTCAACTTCTAAATATAAATGTCCATTACCACAAGCTTGCGTGATTGAATATAAAATTCCTGATTTTATTCTTTTAATTGATTTTTTATCTAAGCCTAATTTTAAGGCTAGAGTATCAGCACTTTTAAAACCAATTCCCCATATATCTTCAACAAGTTTATATGGATTTTGCTGTATTTTATTTAATGATTCTTTGCCATACGTTTTGTATATTTTAACAGCGAATGACGTTGGAATATCACGTGATTTTAAAAATACCATGACCTTTGAAATTTCTTTTTGATCATGCCAAGCATTTTTTATAGCAGTTACGCGATGAGGTCCAACACCATCAACCAAAGCTAATTTTTCAGGTTCTTTGTCAATTATTTCTAGCGTTTGTTCTCCAAATTTTTCAACAAGACGTTTTGCAAATTTTGGACCAATTCCTTTGATTAAGCCAGATGCAAGATATTTTTGTATTCCTATAATTGAGTTTGGAAGTTGTGTAGTACATTCTTGAGCTATAAATTGACGTCCATATTTTTTATGAAAAGACCATTTGCCTTGTAATGTTACATTTTCACCTTGATGTATTTGTGGAAGGAAGCCTTGAATTATAATAGATTGTTTTGAATTTATTTTTAAAGAAAAAACAGAAAATCCATTTTCTTGATTTTTGTAAATTTGTTTTTCAATTGTTCCACAAAGTTCAACTAATTTTTCCATGTTTATGCTTTGGCTTGTTTTATAAATTAATGGCCGTTCACATGAACGGCCATTAATTTATTTTAAAAAACTTTCAAATTTTATTTTTTCTTATTTTTTAATTGTTTTGCTAAATCTTCAGCTTTTTGTGCAACCTCATTAGAAAGATTATTTGTTATTGTTCCACAAATTCTTATAAATTCATCACATAATTGAAGAACTTTTTCTTTATTATCAAGTTTTTGATCAAAAAATTTATAACAGGAATTGGTTATAATTTCTTTTTCTAATTTTTCCTTTTTTTCTTTAGGTATATTTGGATTAGAATATTGCTGGTTTTTTTCTTTTTCTGATTGAATAATTGGTTCAATTTCTTGGAAAAAATTGCAACATATAAAATCAGTATTAGGATTTTTAGTATTATCTGAATCAAGAAGTTTTGGCAAAAAGTTTGAAATAGTTCCAAATGAATAAAAAACTGTGAATAAGCTTTTTGCTGGTATTAAGATTTGCTTTTTAAATTTATCTAAATTTGTTATAGAATCATCATTTAAAAGTTTATTTTCAACCTTTTGCGATGATTGTAATGTTGCTTTTATTCTGACAATTAATGAAGCATTTTGTTTTAAAAATTGATTAAGGATGTTTTTTTCTGAATCAGACAGTTTTTGTATCCTGGTCAATGTTTCTTCCTCTTGTTTTTTTGCATATTGTGGTACGTTGAAGCATAATAAGAATAGAAAAAATACAAACATTTTGTTTAAAAAAATATTTTTTTTCATATCTTGTTTCCTTCTTTATAAAATAGTTTAATTTTTTTTATATAAATCTATAAGAATTATAATCTACCAAATGATTTCTTTTTAATCAAAACGAACCTCCTATTCGAATAAATATGGTCCAATCATTACCCATATTTTTAGCTGAAAATGTATAATCACCTCCCAACGCTGTAACAAGTTTCCAATTTTTTTGTGATTTACTATAATTAATTTCTCCAAAAATCTTATGTTGTTGTGCGTTGATTAATTCTGCATCACTTAATCGAAGAGTATTTGGATCAATGTTTTCTGTGTAAATTTTTTCGATATGTTCTTCTTGTTGTCCATAATAATCATATCCTATTCCGAATCCTATGTTTTTACCTGGTTCAAATGTGGCATTTAAAACATAATTAATAATTGAACCTGGCTTTACTGATACGCGATACGGTGGAGGGAAAATATATTGTTTAATAAATTCTGTTCGTCCTTCAGAAGAACTTATAACATTCAAAAAATTTGCTAAATCTTGTGCTGGTGGCGGAATAGTTTGTGCTGAAAGGATTAAACGGTCTTCTTGAGCTGTAAAAAAGTTATCAAA
Organism: Candidatus Babelota bacterium; assembly: GCA_014730005.1. Lineage (GTDB taxonomy): Bacteria > Babelota > Babeliae > Babelales > UASB340 > WJIY01. The sequence goes on from WJIY01000042.1 coordinate 6,206, forward strand.
AGATATTCTATTCCAAAGTTGTATTGCATCATGAAATAAATCAACTTTAGCCTCCATATAACAACCCAACCCAAAATGGCCACCATTGCCAATTCGAGGATTTATCAAATTATCTCGAATGCTATATAAAACTGTTGGCAAATCATCTTCAAAATTCTCCAGATTAATTGAATAACTTTGTAATCTTGGAATACTAGAAATTATGCTTGTTGGTACAATTCCTTCAAATCCAATGTCCATTTGAAAATTGCTCATATTTAAAGTATTTAGTCCTAATTTTAAGCGAGTATCTCCCATTCCAAATTTGGTTTTGTAAAATTCTTTTGTATCTAAAGAGTCGCCTGTCTCTGAAAATAAACTTTTTAAACGATTTTGCTCTTTTTGAGTCAACCAAAAATTTCTTTCTGCAAATTGAAGCGATGTATTTAATTGAAAAATAAATGGACCGCTATAGAAACCGCCTTGAATTAAGGCGCCTGCTTTTCGTTCTTGTAATGTAAAATTTTTAAATAAAGGGATAACACTTGATGCTTCTTGAGAAGTTAACGATTTATTTAATGCTTTAATAAATTCTTCTAGAGCAGGTTGATTTATTTCTAGATTAAAAATTTCATTTGGCCGCATAGCCATATCATCTGTATAATTATAAAAAATGTTAAATACTAAACCTCCATATTCGATTGCATTTAATCTTTGTGGAATAAGATATAAAGCATCTCTGCCTCGCGGTGGTTTTGTTATTAACCATAAAGGCGCTTCTATTTTTTGAACGGCTTGCATTAATGTATTAAAATCTATACCACCGTTACTTCGAGTTTCAAGTTCTAGATCATCTAAATCTAAATTGGAATAATCTATTACTTCTTCAAAATCATTATTGTTTGCTTCTTGAGCATAGAGGAAGAAAGAAGAATTAAAATTTAAGATTAATAAAAATATAGCTAAATAAAATTTATAAGATAGCTTCATAATTTTTTATTTTTTCAAATTTGAGCATTATAAAATAATTACAATTACAACCAAATATATCTTTTTTTTTGTATATTTGTGATTATGTCAATATAAATCATTTACTTTTGATATGGAAATTTTATTTATAAAGACCCATCCCAAAAATTTTAAATTTTAAATATTAATTAAAAACAAAATATCTTAAAAGTCAATTGGAAAGCTTTTTTTTTGTGATAAAAATAATTTTTTTTGCTTAAAATCTCTTTTAAATTAAAATTTGCATAGCTGTTTTATTAAAAATTTAATTTAGGAGAATTATATTAATGATTAATCAAAATGATAGGAAAGCAATAGTTGTGGAAGGAAATATTGGTGCGGGCAAATCAACTTTTTTGAAGTTTTTAAAAAATAATTTTAATTTGGATATAATTTATGAACCTACTGATAAGTGGCAAAACATAGAGGGACAGGGTAATTTATTGGATTATTTTTATAAGGATACCAAACGCTGGGCTTATACATTTCAGTCGTATGCCTTTGTAACTAGGGTTCAATCTCAGATAGAAGCTGAAAATTTTGGTAATAATTCTATACAAATATTTGAACGTTCAGTTTATTGCGATCGTTATTGTTTTGCCAAAAGTTGTTTTGAAACTGGAGCAATGACAACATTAGAATGGCAAATATATAAAGAATGGTTTGCTTGGTTAGTTGAAAATTATACAAAAAAACCTGCAGGCTTTATATATTTGCAAGCAGATCCAGAAGTTTGTTTTTCAAGATTAAAAAAAAGAAATCGATCTGAAGAAGCTGGAGTATCTTTGGAGTATTTAAATATGTTGCATCAAAAGCATGAGGATTGGTTAATATATAAAAAGGATTTAAATAAAAAAATATGCAAAATTCCTGTTTTGGTTTTGAATTGTAATCAAGAATTTGAATCGGATTATATAGTTCAAAAAAGTTTTATAAAAAAAGTTAATATTTTTTTAAATGAATTAAAAAATACAGATTCTATTGAGGTAGAAAGATCTAAGCAAATTGGAATATAAATATTTGATACTGTGATTATTGAATAATTAACATTTATAAACTACAAATTTGACAAAGTTTTTTTGGAATCATAATAATACTTAATGATTAATGTTAAATCTTTTGTTTTATTTGAAAGGGTAAAAATGGTAGAAGTAGTTAACTGGGTTAAAGTAGCTGCTTGTATAGCTGCCGGTCTTTGTATGGGAATTGGATCTATTGGACCTGCATTAGGACAGGGATTTGTTGGAGGTAAGGCTTGTGAAAGTATTGGAAAAAGACCTGAAAGTGCAGGTCTTATAACAAGGACTATGGTTGTGGCATTAGCTTTTGTTGAGTCATCTGCTATATATTCGCTATTAGTAGCATTAGTTTTAATGTTTATTATTGCGAGATAATTTAGGATCTTATGAAAATTAACCTGACTCTTTTTGTTCAGATTATAAATTTTTATATTACATATTATTTTTTGAATAATTTTATGTATAAGCCTGTTACTTCATTTTTGAATAAACAAAAACAAAAAGAATCTGAGATTAAGAAAAATTTAGATAAAAAAGAAAAAGAGCTATTAGAATTAGAAAATGCTAAAAAAATTGATTTAATTAGTTTTAAAGAAGAAATAGATAATAAGTATCAATTTAAGCCATTTGAAGTAAAAGATATTCCAACTCAAATTCCTTTTAAGATAGATCGGCAACAAACAGATAAAATAACAAAGATAGTTAAAGAAAAATTGGTAAAAGAGGTTCCTCATGTTGATTGACAGTGTTAATTTTTTATTGAATATTTTTTTTGAAATAACAATCTTTTTTTTGCTGGTTATGTTTGTAACAAATTTATTCAAAAAATACGCATTAACACCTTTATATCAAGAAATAAGAAATAAAAAAGAGTATGAAAAATATGTAAAAAATAAAAAAAATCTTTTACATAAAAGTGAGATAAGACTAAAAGATGAATTAATTGCTCAAAAAGAAGATTTCTTTTATTTAGAAAAAAAGGTTAATTTATGGAATGCAGCCTATTTGCAAAAAAAAAAAGAAAAATATGAAACAAATGAAAAACTTCTGAATAAAATAATTAAAAAACGAAAAAAGCAGAAAGAAAATTTAGCTTTATTAAAAATGCAGGAAATAGTTATTCCAAAAGCAGAGAAAGAAGCTTATAAAGAAATTGAGCATATTTATGCAGGGGATAAAGGAAAAAAACTTTTAAAAGAATTGATATTAACAATTAAACCAAAAATTGGTTAATTTAAAATAGGTATTGCAAAATGCAAGTTACAAAAAATATTATTGCCAAAAAATATGCAGTTGCTTTTTTAAATTTATTTTTTGATCAGATAACAGAAGTATATATCAATAGGTTGTTTAGGTTGAAAGATTTTTTAAAAAAAAATAAATTATTTTATATATATTTGCGCATACCAACAATTTCTTATTTAGTAAAACAAAAAGCATTAAACAGATTAGCACAATATTTTGAATTTAATAAACCGCTAAAAAGATTAATGTTTTTATTACTTGATCAAGGAAGAATTGATATTCTTGATAAAGTAATTGAAAAAATAATAATTGTATATAGGCAAAAAAAAAATATTGAAATGTTTAAAATTTTTAGTTCACATGAAATTGCAGAACTCGAAAAAAAACATGTTATAAAATTTATAAAACATATAGCAAAAGGAGATATAATAACAAAGTTTATGATTGATAAAAAACTGATTGCTGGTTTAAGAATTCAAAGTAATACATTTTTATGGGAAAGATCTATTGCAAAACAGCTTAGAGATGTTAAGCGATCCATTTTTAAACAGGTAGGTATATGGTAGAAAAAGAAACAGATATTATTTCTTTGTTAGAAAGAGCTTTAAGTGCTCAACCACAAGAAAAATTGGAAGAAATTGGAACAGTCATAAAAGTTGGTGATGATATTTGCAAAGTTTATGGCTTAACTAAAGCTGTTTATGGAGAATTAATAGAATTTGAACGTGGGTGCCAAGGGATTGTCTTAGATTTGGATGAGGATTATGTCTCTGTGGTTTTATTAGACACACAGGTACCAGTTGAAGAACAAGAGGTTGCGCGTAGAACAGGAACAGTTTTTAAAGTTCCTGCAGGTGAAGGATTATTGGGACGTATAATAAATGCTGTTGGTAAACCATTGGATGCTTTAGGTGAAATTAAATATGACGTGAGTTTACCTATCGAAAGATTAGCCCCGGGCATAGTGCAACGAACTCCTGTTAATCAGCCTTTACAGACAGGTATTATTGTTGTTGATTCATTATTTCCTATAGGTAAAGGGCAACGAGAATTGATAATTGGAAATAGAAGTACCGGGAAAACTTCTATAGCTCTTGATACAATTATTAATCAAAAAAATAAAGATGTTATTTGTATTTATATAGCGATTGGACACAAACAATCTGGAACTGCAAAGTTTATTTATCAATTAGAGAAATATGATGCGTTAGATTACACTGTTGTTGTAAGTGCAGATGCAAAAGATAGTGCTTTAAACCAATTTTTGGCTCCTTATTCAGGTTGTTCAATAGCCGAATATTTCATGAATAAGGGAAATGATGTTTTAATTATTTATGATGATTTGAGCAAACATGCTATTGCGTATCGAGAATTATCATTGCTTTTAAGAAGACCCCCAGGAAGAGAAGCATATCCCGGAGATATTTTTTATATACATTCTAGATTGTTGGAAAGATCTTGTAAGTTATCAGATAGTTTAGGAGGCGGTTCTTTAACTGCATTACCGATTGCTCAAACTCAAGGCGATGATATTTCAGCTTATATACCAACAAATTTAATTTCAATTACAGATGGACAAATTTTTTTAGATACGAATTTATTTAATCAAGGAATAAGACCTGCAGTTAATATTGGATTATCAGTATCTCGAGTTGGTGGTGCTGCACAAACGAAGGCAATGAAAAAAATTGCTGGAGCTTTAAAATTAGAACTTGCGCAGTATAATGAATTACAAGCTTTTATTCAATTTGGTTCTGAATTAGATAAAGAAAGCCAAAAAACTATAAGCAGAGGAAAAAAAGCTGTTGAATTATTAAAACAGGATGAACGTAAAACATATGACTATGTTGATGAAATTATTATGTTGTTTTTACTTAAGGCAAATCATTTGGATAATTTAAATTTGGATATCGTTAAAGAGTTTGCAGAACAATTTGCAAGTTATGTTAAAGAAACCAATTCAAAATTGCATAATCGAATTGACGAAAGTGGCGATTTAACAAAAGATGATGAAATTGAACTTAATGAATTAGTAAGTGAATTTAAAATTATATTTAAAAAGTAATTAAAAATCTAAATTTTCTTATTTATCAATAAATCTAAATGTGTAGTACAAATTTAATTAAACTTAGTTTTTATTTTTTAATTAGTATTATTTTTTTTGGTTGTGGGAGAAAACAAAAAAATATTTTTGATTTTCCTGATCCAAATCAGCAAAAAAAAGAATCTTTTAATGTGAATAAGTTATTATTGCCTTGTACTAGAGGTATAAAACTTGAAAAAACAAAACAAGGTAATTTAATTTCGTGGCAAAATATAAAAAAATCTGAAGAATTTTATAAAAAAAATTCTTATCCAATGTTTCAAGATGAAAAAAGTTTTTTGGGTTATAACATTTATAAATTAGTTAATGCCTTTTTTGTTCCAAAAGAACCATTAAATTCAAGTTTTTTAAAAGAAACAAAGTTTTTAGATAAAGAAGTATTAAAAGATAATAAAACGCGTGAGACTTTAAATTGTTATCTAGTTCAAGCCGTGTTTAAAATTAAAGGAAAAATTTTTAAAGGTCCATTTAGCCAAATCATTTGTGATTGCTAAAAAACTTCCCTCCAACTTAGGACAAGCTGGAGGGTTGGGGGGGCGAACAATACTTTTACGTATTGTTCATTTAGGGACTCTTTTTTTGTTTTTTTATTTTTTACAATATTGTTTTGCTAATTGCAACCAACAAATTTAATTTCAAGCAAAATACTAGCAATCTGCATTTCTGATGTCAAGCAAAAAACCCCAATCAATAATTTTTTTATAAATAATTTTTTTTTATAATTTTTTATAATGTTTAAACTGATTTTAAACATTATAATTTTTTTTACCATGCATAATTCATACTTAAATGGAATTCATGTGGTGATTCACCGGCTTTTTTATTTCGATCAAGTTTGTATCCCCAATCAATTTTTGCAGGTGTTGGTTTTAAAAGATTTAAACCAAATCCAACAGAATGTCTTAAATTAAATTTATCACGCATAATATTATTAACATTAACGTCTCCATATTTTGGTGTATCCCATCCAGCTCCCGCATCATAAAAGACATGTCCTTTCATGGAATAATCTGGAATCAATGGAAAAACAAGTTCAGCATTAAATTGGATTGCATGCCTACCACCTAAAGGATCTCCTGTTTGCCATGCAGGTCCAATACTTCCCCAGACAAAACCACGTACAGTATTTTGTCCTCCCATATGAAAAAGTTCTTTGTATGGTATAATTTTTTTCTTTTTATTTTTTGGATCCGTATCTCCAAGCGAGTATATTGTACCTGCTTTACCATGTAAAACTAATACTAATGAATCCTCACCAATTAAGGCATTGTACCAGCTTGTATCAAATTCAATTTTCATAAAGCTGTATTCTTGATTTATAAAAGGTGGAGCAATTTTTGTATTTAATATAATTTTGTATCCTTTGCTAGGATAAATTTGATGATTTCGTGTATCTTTAATTAAATCTATACCTGTCCAAAAAAGAGTTCCACGTTGAAATGTTCTATTAACTATAGGTGTAAGTTGTTCTTTATAATTTCCAGTTGCTATCGGATTATTATTTTCTATATCTTCCACACCAAACTCTAGTAAAAGTTGTAGACGTTTATCAATTTCTGGCAATTGAAATCCAAATCTAATATTACCGCCAGTTACAGTTTCTTTTGGTGTTTTATTAACATTTTTCCATTGATCATATTCGTCCCATCTTCTATAAAAATTAAGACCACCCGATACATCTGTATCAAATATGCTTGGATCAAAAAAATGGAATTCGACTTTTTTGAATTGATGTCGATTTGCTTGCACCATCAAACCGGTATCCCAACCCATTCCAAGAAGGTTTTTCTTTTCAACAGTTAATGTTCCTCTTAAAGATGGTTGAGCTGTATTTTTATCGCTACCATATGTTAGTCCAGCTTGCAGATTTCCGGTTTTTGTTTCTTTTATATTCATTTCTAAATCAACTTTATCTTCAGAGATTCTATGCATTTTCCAATTGACTCCGCCCCTTTCAAAAAAACTTAGATATTCAACGTTGGATTTAGATTGTGATAATTTTTTGGATGTAATAAGATCACCTTCGGCTATATCTAATTGTCTTCTGATAACTTTATCATGTGTGTTTTTATTTCCAGTAATATTGATTCGATTTACATATAACTTTTTACCTTTTTCTACATAAAAAGTTATATCTACAATATTGGTTATTTCATTTGGTTTTATTTGTGGATACACATCAGCATAAATATAACCTTTATTTCCATATAAATTTTTAATATTATTTATCGATTCCACAAGTTTAGTTTGAGAATATGGATTATTTTCTTCAAGTGTTACGTAGTGCAATAATTCTTGCTCGCTAAAAAACTCATCTCCAATAGCTTCGAGTTTTCCAACGGTAAAAAGATCACCCTCTTTTATGTAAAAAGTTATAATTATATCGCGTTCGTTCTTAGAAAATTCTACTTTGGCATCTACAACAGTAGCCATAAGGTACCCATGATCTTTATAAAAGTATTCTATTCTATGTTTATCTAATTCAAGGGCATCTTCTTGAAATTCTCCTGCTTCGTCAATAAAGTTTAGCAACCAGTCTTCACGTGTAAAAATAATTGTTCTTAATTTTCTGTCGGGTATATGTTCATTTCCTTTAAAATAAACTCTAGCGATTCTCGATGGTAACCCTTCTTTTATTATTATAAGAGCCGTAGCTTTATCTGGAACTTGAGGATTTGGAATTATTTCAGTTTTGATTTCTACTTTATGATAATTTTCTTTTGCATACATTTTTTTAATGCCTATTGATATGCGGTGTAATACTTCATCATCTATTGTTGTAAGTTTATCCAGGTTTAATTCTTCCTTTATAGTTTTGGTTTTTATTGCTTTATTTCCTTGAATTTCAATTTTTTCTATTAACTTATTTTCTTCTACTTTTACATATAAGTTTATTGTATTTGAATCTAATTCTTCGGTTTTAATTTTAACTTGATTGAAATATCCGAGTTGTAAAATATTTTTGATAGCTTGGCCTGTTAATGATTTATCGAATTTTTCATTTTCTTTATATGGAATTCTATTAAGTATAACTTCATTATTTATATATTTATTTCCCATTATTATTATTTTATTTATAACAGGATTATCTGATTTTTTGACAGACTCATCTTGTAAATTTTCTTCAGATTTAAAATCTTCAGATAAGATTTCAATAGGTAATACAAAAATACTAAACAAAAATATGACGCTAATTTTTTTAAAAACTTTTTTAAACATTATTTTCTCCAAACTACTCGAACATGTTTTCATGTAGGCATTAGGAAAATAGAATACAATTTTGAGCAAAAAAAGCTATGCTTTTTCGCAGTTTAGCTTGATATTAAAAAGATTAAAAGTACAAATTGTTATAAACAACTACTATGTTTTTTTATTATGTTAAATTCAGTGGATGAAGAAACATCTTCGGGTTTCCATACAAAAAATTTTGTTTTGATTTCATTTAATGTAGATATTGGTATTGAAATTTTGTCTTCAACTAATAATTTATTATGTTGAAAAACATATAATTTCATTTTTTTATCTGAAAAATTTATATTTATATCAATGTCATCGAAATTATTTTTTAATTTTTTTATCATGTTTAAAAATATTGGTGTTAATACAACAATAGGCAGTGGATTTAAATAATCTTCATTTTCCCATGATGCAAACCAGAGTTCTTTATGTGTTGGATCTAGGTTTTTACGTTTAAAAGAGAAAAAACTTGACCAAAAGCTAGCGGTAGGTTGATTTGTTGTAAAAGTTTTGTTCAAATTTTTGTGAATATTGGGACGGAACATTATTTTTGCTTGAATAATTTTAGGAAAGCCTGTTTTATTTTTTTTATCTAATAAAATATCAAGTAAATTAAAGCGATTAAAACTATATCTTTTTTTTGTAGAAATCCAGTCTATTTTTTGCACAAAATCTTCATCTGAATAAAAATTGAAGACATTTTTGAAAGTGTTATCAAAAATAAAAGGTTCAGTTTCTTGTTGAATGGGCGTTCCTAATAATACAAGTTCATCGATTACTAATTCGTTGTTGTTTGGTATATAATCAAAATTTTTTTGACTGGAGTTTTTATAAGTATGTTCTAACGGTTTATTAGGTAATTGTTTTATTATTTGATAAATATTAATTAAAGAGTCGTATTCATCGTTGTTTTTTGCAATTATTTTGAGTGTTTCTGGATTATTTAAATTTTTAATGACGTTTTTAATTCCTGCCAAGTTTAATGCTAAGTTGCCTCCATGACTGTGACATATGATTCTTATTTTTGGATTAATTCCTTTTTGTTTATATTTTTCAATTTCTTTGCTTAATTGATTATAGAACCTTATTGCTTCTTTACGGCGACGTTGTTGACTGATTAATCCACTCCAACCAAATGTATAAAAATTATTATTTTCGGAGGATATATTTATAGAATTTAAAAAAAAATCATAAGATTTTGCAATTGGATATACAACATATTTTTTATTTCCGATTGAATTAAGATCAAATGTTGGAGCAAACTTTATTAAACCTTTTTGGAGCATTGGTTGACTTTTATAAAAGTAATCATCGTTTCGTACTTTGTTTACTAATTTTTTATAGTTGGTTCCTGAAATGTTATCTTGAATAACTTCCACGACGTTTAATAAACCTAAAAGACATCCAAAGGTTCCATGTGTAAAAATGGTTATCCATTCTTCAGATTGTTCCGGTTTAGAAATTTTTCCTTTTTTAAAGATAATTTCCGACTTATATAAGAAAATGTAAATAGAAAATAAAGTAGTCATACATATTAAAACTATCGATATTATATATATTAGTGGACGCCTTTTTTTTGATTGATTTTCTTTATCTTCATTTTTTTCATTTTTCATATAAATTCTTTCGCCGGATTTATAATTATTAGATGATTAATTTAATCATACTATATCTTTAAAAAGATAAGTTTAATAAAGTAAAAAGCAAGTAATTTAAACATGCAATTTGTTAATAGGTTTACAAAGTTTTACTAATCAGGAGAAGAAATTATGAAAAATTTTTATATTACATGGTTTTTTATACTTGTTTGTATAAGTTTTTTTAAAATTAATTCACAAAAATTTATAGCGAAAATTGAGCCGTTAGATTCTAATAATAGTAAATCGAATAATATTTTTAATGAGGTTGTACAGGAATCAAAGGAAAATGGATTGCAAGATATGAATAAAAAAAGAATAAGTCCCCAATGGAAAGAAAAAATAGCTGAGCAGATTGATCAAGATGTTCAATTAATCAAGCAAATTATTCTTGAGGGTGAGCCAGACAAGGATGAGGTGAGAGATTTTATAAGTTTATTTAAGGAACAAAGATATTGGTTGGATAAAATGATTACAGGAACCAAATATTTTTTTGATCCTAAATATAACGCTCTTATGCAAAAGAAGGCAGCGTTACAAAGAGTTGCAAAGGCACAAGAAAAAGCGGATAAATTTTTAAAAGAACTAGTAGATTCTGATGGATTAGAAGAAAATGTTTATAAAAAGTTACGTTTAGTTATTTTGTATGATATTAATTCATTAATTCAGAATGCTATTGAGACTGGAACAGCTAATAAATTTTCTACTGGAATTTCTGAGCGAAAAATAAAAGAAACGGCAAAAGATGTTTTTCAGGATTATAAGGATAAACGGGCTAAAAGCTTAATTATTGAAAATCAAGTAAAATTAGAAATCGATAAAATTGAAAATGAATTAGTCCGAATTAAGCATGAATTAGAAAAACAAAAATTAGAAACAGAATTAACTGAGAAAAAAATGATAGAAAAGATTGAGAATAAAAATAGAATAATTTTGGAATTAGAAATGCTTTTAGATAAAACAATGCAAAATATGGAAAAACTCAAAAAAGAAGAAGCATTAAGAACAAAAATGCAACAAGATGAAAAATATAGAAAGATTATAGAAGATAAAAATAAGGAAAACTTAGATTTACAATTAAAACTTAAAACTTTGCAAAGAAAAGTTTCTGATTTAAAAAATGAATTACAAAAATATAAAACGACAAATGAGGAATAAAAAAATAAGAATAACTATTTAACGCAAACCCGACAGTTGTTTTGTAATAAAATAAGTATAATATTTATAAATTCGCTTCCTTGAGTGATTTTGCAAATACGATATTTTTTTGATATATTTGCCGCCGTTTCTATTATTATTTGTAATAACGCTATATTTGGCCAAAGATCTATTGTGGATACTTCCGTCCTTGCTAAAGACTACGACGGAGTATGCAAGATAATATTTTAGTATGAGTAAAATCACTCAGGATGTGCGGTTGAAGAAAATTTTATCTCAGGATTAATAGAATAGTTATTTTTGAGATTATCAGTTATCGAACTTGCATTATTTAACAAAAATACAATTTGAATAAAATACATTTTTTTTGAACGCCCTATTCACAATGCTTGTTTAGATTTGCGATTTATGCTGATCAATGATATATTCATTTCTTAATTATTAGTTGATTATGAGCTTTTTTATTTATTAAATATAAAAAAGCTTAGCGGGATAATTTTTTTAATAAAAACCTTGTTGGGGAGGATTTCTTGTGAAGTTTAAAATTAATAAATATGTTTTATTTTTATATTCAATTGTATTTAGCTTTAGTTTTATTACAGTTTTTTCTGAAGATAGTAATACTGCTTTAAAAGCATTAGATAATAATACAAATTTAGTAATATTAAAAAATGCTTTTGAAAATTTAAAAGATTTGGATTATTACAATTCAACTAAATTATCTGTGTTGGTTCCAGGAGGAAGGCAGCTTAATCTGGATTGGGGTTTTAAGGGATCTGGAGATATTTTGGAAGCTTTTCCTGATATAAATATTTCTGTTGTTAATTTGAATAAAGAATTAGATGTTGGTTTATCAGGAAAGGACAACAAATTTAATTGGGCCGTTTTTGCAAAAATAGTTGCTCAAAATAAATTTAAAAATTTGTTTCAAAATGAATTACAAGAGTATTTCTCAGGAATATCATGGTTTTTAAGTCCGAAGGCCTCACCTTTAAAAATTTTTGCATTAAAATTATTTTTATTGTTGAAGCATCCTTTTCCTGATGGATTTGAGTTTAAACGAAAGATAGAAATTTTAAGATTATTATTTAGGCTAAGTCAAAGTAACATTAGTGAAATATCTAATATAAACCGTCCTTTATCTAGCTATTTTCCTAAAGCGTTAGTTCAAATTTTAGAAGATAATGTTTCTGTAGAATGGAGACAATTTATTGATCAGGCTTGGAATAGTTTTGCAAAAGGACTCAATGATTATAAATTTAAAAAAGATGGTTCCTATGATAAAGATATATTTGGTAGATATGTAAAAGGATTTGTTTTTGATAATAATTCTGTTGCACAGGCTTGCTATAATTCTTTATCTAAAAAGATTGGTAATATTTCTGATCTTGATGATGAAATTAGTAAAATAGCTGGATCGAAATATGAAATTATAGATTATAGTGATTATGATAAATATGGTGCTTTAAAGAATTATAATTTTATTGGCAGCAAAGATTTTGGACGAATGAATATTGAATCAAAAATTGATAATAATATACCTGAACAAATAAAAAAAGTTGTTTTTAGTGTTCATGATTTGCCTGCGGTAATTAAGTTTGAGGAATCTGATAATAGGATTTGGTTATTATATATTTCTGAAAAATTATATTTTTTAGATTCAATCAAGCTTTTGTGCGCATCATTATTAGATGTCTTTAAAAATTACAAGAAGATAAAAGCAACTTTGCCTGAGAATGATTATCAAGAAGATAACAATCAAAACGAAATTAAATTGGCTGAATTCACTGCAAAAAAACAAGATTTAAATAATAAAATTAATGCTTTATTCTTAAATTTGCAGGAAGAAAAAAAGAATTTAATAAAGAAAAAGAAAAATAGTACTGGAAGCATATTAGATCTTAATTTGATAGAAAAATCTCAAGATAAGATTAATGATCTTGAAAAACAAATATCCTCTTTGAAAATTGAATTAATTGAAGTTGAAAAACAGATTAAAATAATTGAAAAAAATCCGTATGATATTTTTGGAATAAATAATAATTCGGAAAACAAAAAAAATATATTCAACTTTATAATTAACGCCGTTATTAGCAGTCCTGAATTTAATGGGATGCTAAAAGATTTAAGTTATAATTCGAAATATTTCAAAGAACTTAAAGAAGATTTGTTCAAAAAGATTGTTTGTGTTTTAAAAAATACAGAGAATCTTAAATCTAATTTAGAAATTTATAGATATTTAATATCAACAATTTTACCAGAGTTTAAAGATGAATTTGAAAATATGACAAAGGAACTAGAAGAGCCCAATTTGTTTTTAAACTTATTGAACGGATAATATATTGGGGTATAAAAATGATGCAATTTGATTTTTTAAATAAAATCTTTATAAAGTTTCTAATATTTTTAGTAATTATTGGGATGTCTTTTTTAAAGGCTGAAAATTTTTACAAAATTGATTTGCTTTCAAAAAAACAGAAAATTGATTTATTAATGGATGAAATATCTTATTTGCGGGATACTGTTTTAGACGAAGAATTTTTATTTGATTGTGATTTGCAAGATTTTAGTAATTTATCTGTTTATCTAAAAAATGAAATTGATTTCGATTTTGAATCTATTTTATTGGATTTGAATAATAATAAATTAAATATTCAACAAATAAGAATGTTATTATTGTTGGTTGAATTAGAAAAAAGAGCTATTTATAAAATAAGCATTTTGAATGCTGCGAATATAGATTTATTAGGGCCTGAGCAATATAAAAGAATTAAGCTTGAATTGTTGAATCTTTTTTACAGGGATATACAAAAACATAAAAAAGATTTTTTGAATACCCAAACTAATTGTAAAGTAGATGAATCTTTGAATAAAGGATTTGGCTTTGAAAATATTAAGATAAAATTTTTTAATGATACTTACATTACAAATTGTGTGAAAAAAATTTTAACTAATTTTGGTTATGCAAATATATTTAATTTTTTTAAAAAAATTAATTCTAATAAGTTGTTAAATACTGATTTGTATGAGAATAATTTAAATTTTTGCCAAGATTATGTTCAAATTATTGATCAATATAAAAAAGATGATTTTAGTATATTGACCTTTGATCAAAATAAAATAGAAGTATTAATTAAAACTATTCAAGAAAAAAAAACAGCTTATAAAAAAATAATAGGAGATAATAATTATCCGGGAGATAAAACTTTTTTTCAAGATGGTATTATCATTTTGGATTTAATGATTAGTTGTTTAATTAAAATTAAGAATAGGATTGAATTATTCAAAGAGTTTTTAATTGATTTGGGTAATTTTGATGATTTTAAAAAAGATATAATTATCAAACATCTTGTTTTATTAGAAAGTGATGATTTTAGAAAAATATTAGATTTTGAAAAATTCAATCATTATTTAAGTTTATATAATCAATTGGTCAGAGATTATGTAAAGTTAGATGGTTTAAATAAAGATACGTTTAGATTTAAGCTTTGTTATGTTATTTCGAAATTAGAAGGTTTAAAAAAAGAAAGTGGTGGATTTTTAAAATCTATATTTAATAAAAAAATTAATATATTACATTGCTTAATAAATAATATGCTTGGAATTTTAAATAAAATACATGAAAAATTAATAGAAAAAAATGAGTGTAAATCAACATCTAGTTTTGTTAAAAAATTTTTAAATGGTGAGATAGAAGTTCCTGATAAAGTTAAAAAGGTTTTGCTTGCAGCATTTCAATCTGTTTTAGAATAGCTATTTTTGTTTATTTTTGTAATATGAGCAATATTATAAAAATATTTTTATAAGTTTATATTTTTTGATTGTAGCTGAAAATTATTCAAAAAGAATTTGAGGGGTTCAAATTTGGAGTTTCATTTTCAGATTTCGAATTAATCAAAGATCTGCTAGATGGGTTTATTATAATCTTAAATTATATTTTATAAAATCTTAGTCGATTGATATAAAATCTAGTTGATTTTTTAGTTTATTAACTTATAATAATCACTTGGTTGGTAATTGACTATATTTTTTACATTGTCGATATTGGTTAGTTTTGTAAGTTTATTAGTAAAGTTGAGTAATATTTTAAAATGTTATTTTAAAAATTAGAGGAGTTTTGTATGGCACAAAAAATTATACCTCTTTATGATCGGGTTCTCTTAAAAAGAACAGAAAGTGAACAAAAATCTGCTGGAGGGATTATAATTCCTGATACTGCAAAAGAAAAAACACAAATTGGATTAGTTGAATCAGTTGGGGAGGGTAAGATTACTAAAGATGGATCGATTAAAAAATTAAAGGTAAAACCGGGAGATAAAGTTCTTTTTGGAAAATATTCTGGCACAGAAATAGCATTTGGTGGTGAAGAATATTTGATTGTAAGAGAGGATGAAATATTAGGTATTGTCAAATAAAACGGTAGATAGATAAAGGGGATAAAAAGTAATTAAGTTATTTATTAAAGGGATTTTAATTATGGCAAAAAAAATTATTTTTGGACAAAAAGCTAGAGCAAAAATTTTAAAAGGAGTTAATACTCTTGCAGATGCAGTTAAAGTTACATTAGGACCAAAGGGGCGTAATGTTGCTTTAGAAAAGTCTTTTGGTTCACCTACTATAACAAAAGATGGTGTAACTGTTGCAAAAGATATTGAATTGAAAGATAAATTTGAAAATATGGGCGCTCAAATGGTGCGTGAAGTTGCATCAAAGACTGCAGATGTTGCAGGAGATGGAACGACAACGGCAACCGTTTTAGCTCAAGCGATTTATAGAGAAGGAATTAAAAATACTACAGCTGGTGCAAATCCTATGGAGATAAAAAGAGGTATAGAAAAAGCAGTTTCAGTTGTTGTTGATGAAATTCAAAAAAATTCTACAAAAGTTAAAGACAAATCAGGCATTGCTCAAGTAGCAACTATATCTGCTAATTCTGACCAAGATATAGGAAAACTTATAGCCAATGCCATGGATAAAGTTGGAAAATATGGTGTTATAACTGTTGAAGAAGCTAAGGGAATTGAAAGTGAACTTGAAGTTGTAGAAGGTATGCAATTTGATCGTGGATACCTTTCTCCATATTTTGTTACTGATACAGAAAAAATGGAAACAGCTTTGGAAAATCCAATGCTTTTAATTTGTGATAAGAAAATAACCTCAATGAAAGATTTGCTTCCTGTATTGGAGCAAGTGGCAAAGCAAGGTTCATCACTTTTGATTATCGCAGAAGATATTGAAGGTGAAGCTCTTGCAACATTAGTTGTTAATAAAATGCGTGGAACATTAAACGTTGCAGCAGTAAAAGCTCCGGGTTTTGGAGATCGTCGTAAAGCAATGTTGGAAGATATTGCTATTTTGACAGGGGGAAGAATGGTCTCTGATGAACTTGGAATTAAGTTAGATAATTTAACTTTCAATGACCTTGGTTCAGCCAAAAAAGTAAGAATAACAAAAGATAATACAACTATTGTTGATGGTAAGGGTGAACAACGAGAAATTAAAGCGAGGATCGAACAAATAAAGACTGAGATTCAAACAACGACATCTGATTATGATAAAGAAAAGCTTCAGGAGCGCTTAGCAAAATTATCTGAAGGTGTTGCTGTAATTAAAGTTGGTGCTGCTACAGAAACAGAAATGAAAGAGAAAAAAGATAGAGTTGAAGATGCTCTTCATGCAACAAGAGCAGCCGTTGAAGAAGGTATTGTTCCTGGTGGAGGAATTGCTCTTCTGCGTGCTCAAAAAGCAATAGATAAATTAAAACTTTCAGGAGATCAAGCAATTGGTTCAATAATTGTTAAGCGTTCTTTAGAAGAGCCATCAAGAATTATTGTTTCTAATGCTGGACAAGAGGCTTCTGTTATTATTGATAAAATAAAAGAAGCAAAAGATGTTAATTATGGTTTTGATGCTAAAAAAGAAACTTTTACAGATATGATAAAAGCTGGTATTGTTGATCCTGCAAAAGTAGCAAGAACAGCTTTACAAAATGCATCTTCGATTGCAGGTTTATTGCTTACAACAGAAGCAATGGTTTCAGATATTCCGGAAGAAAAATCTAATACTCCTGCAGCACCAGCTGCACCAGGGATGGGTGGAATGCCAGGAATGTATTAATAAGTGATTAAGTTTTTTAGAAAAAAGGGCTTGAAAATTTCAAGCCCTTTTTTCTAATTTTGAAGTTGCTATTCAAGAGTTATTATTTTTTGGTCCATTTTTGCAGGAATTTTTAGATTTAAATATTTCAAAATTGTAGGGGCTATGTTTGCGAGGCCAAATTTTGGTTTTTTATATTTTTTAGATGTCTTTTTATTTTCATAGTATTTGTTGATCAACATAAATATTACAGGATTAGTGGTATGAGAAGTTTTATATTTATTTTTCATTTCTTCAGCATTACCATGATCTGCTGTAATAAAAATTGTTCCATTTTGTTTTTCAATCACTTCTTTATATAATTTTTCTAATTGAATATCTAAAAATTCACATGCTTTTTTTGTTGCTGCAAAATTTCCAGAGTGTCCCACCATATCTGGATTTGCGTAATTAACTAAATAAAAATATGCAGGATCTTTTTTTAATGAATCTAAAATATGATTAGTAATCTTTTGTGCAGACATTTCTGGATTATCAATATAATTTTTAGTTTTTATTGATGGTATTAGCGTGTATTTTTCATTAGGAAGTTTTTTTTCTTTTCTTCCTCTAAAAAAATAAGTTACGTGTGCATATTTTTCAGTTTCTGCAATGATGTAAACTTTTTTATTGGTTTGTTTTGATATCTCATCTAAAAGCGTATTTTCTATTTTTTCTTTTTCAAAAATAATATCATTATCGAATTTAGAAAATTCATTTTTGTATCTAGTAGTGGTTATAAAAAAAGAAAGTGTTCCTTTAGTTGAATTAAGATTTTTGACTTTAAATTCATTAAAATTCGGATCAATGAAACATCGAGTTAGTTGTCTTGCTCTATCTGGCCTAAAATTGAAAAATATTATTCCATCCCCTTTTTCAATTATACCATCAGAAATTAATCGTATTGGTTTTAAAAATTCGTCAGTGTTTTTTTGTTTGTAGGAATTTTCTAGGGCTGCTTGCCATGTTAAATTTTTTAAATTTTTATTTTGATTACTACATAAAATATCATAACTTTGTTTTGTTCTATTCCAGTTTTTATCTCTATCCATTGCATAAAATCTACCATGTAAAGATGCAATTTTTCCTAAATTTAATTTATTGCAAAAATCTTGTAATTTTTGTAGATATTGGCGTGCAGATTTTGGAGCAGTATCTCTTCCATCTAAAAATGTATGAATGTAAACTTTTTTAAGTCCAATTTTTTTAGCAAGCTTTATTAATGCATATAGGTGTTTTTCATGACTATGGATTCCCGCGTCTGATAGCAATCCCATAAGATGTAATGCATGATTATTTTTTTTTTTTAATTTTTCAAAATTTTTAATTAATAGTTTGTTTTTAAAAAAATCACCATTTTTTATTGATTCATTAAATTTTTTTAAGATTGTTTTTACAATTCTACCACTTCCAATACAAGTATGCCCTACTTCTGAATTACCCATATATTTTTTAGGTAAACCAACAGCTTCTCCAGATGCTTTTAATAAACAATTTGGATATTTTTGTAACCAATTTTTAAAATTAGGCATGTTGGCAGCCGCAACGGCGTTTCCTTCTTTTTGTCTTGAATATCCAAAACCATCTAAAATTATTAGTAGATTCGGTCTTTTTTTATCATTTTTTGTCATCTGTATTTCCTTTTTTTACAAATTTTATTTTCCATTTAAATTATAAATTTATAGTGCTAGTTTGATTTTACAAAAAACGATGGGATTTTTAGTATGTTTAAAAATAATTTTAAATTTATTTTTATTTTTTTATTTATTTTTTATACAACTGGGTTTTGTGTTTCCTCTGATTTAGATTCTTTAATTGAGAGTGGGGAAACAATAGATTTTTGTGAAGAAGAGAAGAACTCTATAGATGTTTCAAACTTTGAAGAAACGAAAGATGTTTTTGAAGAACAAGATTATGATGAGGAGGAAGAGCTTGATTATAGTAATTTGGACTTAAATGATTTATCTGAATCAGAAGATATAAAGCTTACAACCAAAAATAAAATATATTTTGCTTTACAATATTTAAAGTATCATGTTAAAGAAAATGTTAAGTGGTATTTAACTTATTTATTAATTGGTTCTACTACTGCCATGTGTATTATTTATAAATTAAAACGCAAAAAATGATAAATACTTCAACGAAAAACAATAAACATTTTTTTTCAATTTTTGTATCTGATCTTTCGAATTTAATTCAAGGATGTATTAATAACCAAATTATTATTTGCGACAAACGTTTGTATAAACGATTAATTTCTGTTTTGCGATTAAAGCCTAATGATTATTTTATTTTGTTTGATTATCAATACAATATAATTTTTTCTTTAGATAAAAAGACATTTGAAAATAAAAAATGTATTTGTGCAAATTTGATACAACAAAAACGAAATAAGCCATTTAATACTGAAATTATTTTTTGTCCTGCCCTTTTGAAAAAGAGCTCATTTGAGAATATTATTTATTTTTCGGCTCAAATGGGAGCAACAAAAATTATTCCTGTTTTGACAGAAAAAGTTCAAAGAAAATTTGAAGGTGAAAAAGAGCGACAGAGATTAGAAAAAATTATTATTTCAGCTTGCGAGCAATCAAAAAATTTTAATGTGCCAGAATTGTGTGGAGCTTTGAATTTAAAAAAAATTTTTAAAAAAATAGAAGAAGAAGAATCTAAAAATTCAAAAAAGGTATTATTTGATTATTCCGGTAGCCCATTAATTATGTTACTTAATGAGATCCATAATGAAAAAACAATAAAAGTTTTTATATTAATTGGACCTGAAGGTGACTTTACTACTTCTGAGATTTCTTTAATAAGAGAAAATAATTTTAAATTATATAAATTAACCCCAACTATTTTAAGATCAACACAGGCAGCCGCTGTAGGATTGGGAAGTATTAGAAGTGTTGCAGATTAGTTTTTTATAGGTCGAATTGCAAAAGTTTGTGATTTTAAATATAACGGTGAAAGCTTATATTTAAAATTCTCTTTTTTATTAGTTGATTGACTCCATTTATGTAGAGCTATTTTTGAAATTTGTTTAGCTGAACATACATCTTGGTTTATTATTATTGCATTTTTTTTAAACTCATTCTCAATTAGATTTTGATAAAGTATTGCTCCATTTCCAACAAATGCGATTTTTTTATTTAAAAAATTACTTTTTAATTCTTTTAAAAGAGTATCTATTTTTTGATAAGTTTTTTTAGAGCATATTGTTTCTTGAATGTTTAATGAATCAGATAACTTGTTTATTAAAAAATAAACATCTTCATTATAAGCATTTAGTAATGTAATTAAGATTTGTGGTGCAAAATTTGCATAAGAATTTTTTATTTTTATTAATGTTTCCTCACTTAAAGCATATAATCCATTTATTCCAATTAAAGGTATCTTTGAGGCAAATGATATACCATTGACTGTTGTTATTGTAACTCTTAATGAAGTAAATGCTCCTGGACCTTGGTCGATACAAATAAAATCTAAATTATTTAAATTAAATAATTTAGATTTTAAGATTTTGTCTATTAATGGAATTAGAAAAGAGCTTGCTTTTATATTTTTTTCATTAATTATTTGTAAACAATTTGTATTTTGATATAACGCAAGTTCCAATTGATTATAACTTCCTTGGATACTTATAAATAGAGGAGGTTTCATAATTTTTATTTTTTAAGTCAATCACCTTGTTTTTTTATTTTTTGTCGTTGATAAAAAATACTAAATGCATCATCTTTAATTGTATTTTCTTTTTTTTCGATGACTTTACCACAATTAAGACATTTCCAGCCCTCGAAATTTATGAAGTGATCGAAGAACGATTGCATAACCATTAAACCGTCGCACTTGGGACACTTCATAATATTTTACCCTCCTTAGCCAATTTATAAGCTTAAGCAAGCCTTTTTTAATAAAAAATATGTTAAGGCTTACATGTAATCCTTTTTATATAAACTTACCCCTTTTTTATATAATTGTAAAAGGTAACCATTTAAGCTTTTATTATGGGATAGTTTAAGAACTTACAGATTTTTGAATGCTAGATTGTCTAAATAGCTTTGAAGAATGAAGGCCGCTGCAATAGAGTGACTTTTAAGTTTTTCTTCTTTTGTTTTAAAAGTTTTATTTTTTAATTGATCTGCTCGTTTGCTACTTAAACGTTCATCCCATAAAATCCAAGCAACTTTTGGAAATTTTTTTTCAAGTTCATTTTTTATTTTAACTGTTTTTTTTGTTTGTAGGCTTTCTGTTCCCTTGATTGTCTTTGGATGTCCTACTATTATTGTACTAATATTTTTTTCAGAAATTATTGATTCCAAAAAATTCATTAAATTTTCTATACCTATTGTTTTATATGGTTTGCAAGTTATATTTAGAGAGTCTGAAATTGCTGTTCCAATCCATTTATCTCCAATATCTAAAGCTAATTTTTTCATAATTTAATAATCTTCATAAACGATAGTAATTCTTAATTAAATTTAAAAATTATAAACAAATAAATTTTTAAATTTCTTATTTTATATTGTTTATTGTTTTTATGACGTTATTTTAATAAATTATATTTTAATTTGCGAATAAATAAAAATTAAGGTTTTTAATATGCCGAAAATAAAAGAAGATGCTCTTTTTTTAATAGATGGTTCTTACATTTTATATAGATCTTATTATGGTTTGAGGTCTTTACAAACATCGAAGGGTATCCCGACACAGGCTATTTACGGTTTTTGTAGAACTATAAAAAAAATGATTGATGATTTTAATCCTCATAATATGATTTTAGTTTGGGATAGTAAAGGTAAAACATTTAGAAGTGAAATTTTTCAGGAATATAAAGCAACCAGAACAGCAGCACCAAGTGATCTTTTTGAGCAAAAAGAAGCGATAATGCGTTTTGCATATTTGATTGGATTAAAACAACTTTCTAAAGTTGGATTTGAAGCAGATGACATTATAAATTCGGTCGTACAAAATTTCAAAGATAGACAAATAATTATAGTTGGACCAGATAAAGATTTATATCAACTATTAACAGATGAAACTGTAATGATATTTGATTCTTTCAAAGATGAGTTGATTGATGCAAAGACTTTTGAAAAACAAAAAGGTTTTGGGCCAGAAAAAGTGGCGTTTTATTATTCATTATTAGGAGATGTTTCTGATAATATTCCTGGTGTTAGAAGTATCGGTAAAAAAACAGCGTCAGAGCTTGTGCAAAAATTTGATTCACTAGAAAATTTATATGAAAAAATTGATGTTATAAAAAAAGATCGGATTAAAAATTTGTTATTTGAAGGAAAAGATAATGCTTTTTTAAGTTTTAGGCTTTTTTCTTTAAAAAATTTTAAGATTAATTTGAAAGAAGAAGATTTTAGATTTGACAAGGAAAATTGGTCAAATGCAGCATCTTTTTTTAAGGAGTATGAATTTTTAAGTTTACTAAAAGATTTAAAGAAAAAATATGGTTTACCTGTGGAAATGAGACAAGATGAAGCCAGGGAAAGACAATTATCAATATTGCAAGCCGAGGGTATAAGCGAAAAAGATGTTCAAGATGCGATTAAAAAAGCGAAAAAATGGAATTGTTATATAGTAAAGACTGTAGATGGGTTAAATAAAATTATTGAGTTGGCAAATAAAAAAAAAGAGCTTGCACTTGATACAGAAACTACAGGATTTAAACCATTACAAGATCAATTAGTTGGGATGTCTTTTTCTTTTAATAAAAAAGATGGTTATTATATTCCTTTTTCACATGAAGAAAATGGAGCCAAAGAGCAATTAAAAAGAAATTATGTTTTAAGTGCAATAGAACCCATTATGCATAATTTAAAAATAAAAAAAATTTTACATAATACGAAATTTGATCAATTGGTTCTTTTGCAATATGGAATTAATATAAAAAATATCAAATTTGATACGTTAATAGCAGCTAATTTATTGAGAAAGCAGGATTCTGAAAAAATTAATTTAAAAATTCTTTCAATAAGATATTTAGATGAACCGATGCAAACTTTTAAAGATATTTTGGGTAAACATAAAAAGTTTAATCATGTTCCTATACAACGAGCAGCAGAATACGCAGCTCACGATGCTTTGCAGACTTTTAAATTAAGATCTGTTTTAGAAAAGAAATTGAATAAATATAAAAAAGTAAAAAAAATTTTCAATGATTTAGAAATGCCAATTTCGCAGGTTCTTTTGAGAATGGAATTAAAAGGCATATTATTAGATGTTGATCGGTTAAAAGAGATTGGGGAAAATATAAATAAAGATTTGAAAAAGATAAAACAAAAAATTTATGCGGCAATTGAATATAAAAAAAAGTTTCAAAATATAAATTTGAATTCACCGCAACAAATAGAAAAGCTTTTATTTGAAGAATTAAAACTTCCAGTCTTAAAAAAAAGTGGAAAGGGGCAACGTTCAACAGAACATGAAGTTTTGTTAGAACTTAGTAAGATAAATCCTATTCCTGGCATGATAATAAAATATAGAGAATATTTTAAATTAAAAAATACATATGTTGAACCTTTAATAAAACAAGTTAATCCAAATACAAATAGAATACATACATCTTTTAGTCAGATTATGGTAGCGACAGGTAGGATTTCTAGCGCTAATCCTAATTTGCAAAATATTCCAGTTATATCTGAACATGGGATTAAAATTCGTTCTGCTTTTATTGCGCCGCGGGGACATAGATTTTTATCTGCAGATTATTCGCAAATTGATTTGCGTTCATTAGCGCATCTTTCTGGTGATAAAAAGTTAAAAGAGGCTTTTTTGCACAATATAGATATTCATGCACAAACGGCGAGCCAGATTTTTGGTATTCCATTAAATAAAGTCACAAATAAAGAAAGACAACTTGGAAAGCGTATAAATTTTGGAATAATATATGGTTTGACACCTTTTGGTTTAGCAAAGGATTTAAATATTAAAACAAGCGAGGCAAAAGATTATATAGAAAAATATTTTGAAAATTACAAAGGTGTTACCGCATGGATAGAAAAAACAATTGCATTTGCACATGATAAAGGATTTGTTGAAACTTGGATGGGACGACGTAGATATATTCCTGCAATTAAGGAAAAAAATAAAATGTTGTATGAAGCGGCAAAAAGAATAGCAATCAATACTCCTGTCCAAGGTACTTCGGCTGAGATATTAAAATTGGCTATGATTGCTATTGATAAAGAGTTATCAAAAAATGATTTAGATGCTTTTATGGTATTGCAGATTCATGATGAAGTAATTATAGAATTCGATATGTATGAAACTGATAAAATCGAAAAAATTGTTAAAAAATGCATGAAAAGTGTTGTTAATTTGAAAGTACCCTTAGATGTTTCTTTAAGAATTGGTAAAAATTGGGAAAAAATTAGTAAATAAGTTTTGACTTTTATTTAAAAAAAAGGCAAAATAATGGTGTCTTAGAGGTTAGAATTGAAAAAACTTCGCAGAAGTAGTCTTTTATAAAATTTAAAGAATTCGTATTTAAAAGTATTTTAATTAATGTTGATCATTTGTAAGGAATATTCATGGCAACTAGTAAAAGTGGTGGTTCTACTAGTAACGGTCGCGATAGCCAAAGTAAACGTTTAGGTTGTAAGCGTTTTGGAGGTCAAAGAGTTACTTGCGGACAAATTTTAATTAGACAGAGAGGTGCCAAGATTCATCCAGGAAAAGGTGTTAAAAGAGGCGGTGATTGCACATTATTTGCAATTAAAGATGGTTTTGTTAAGTTTCATACAGGTTTAAAACGAAGAAAATTTGTTTCTGTAGTGGATGAGATATAGTAATATGTTTGTTTTAATGAAGTTATGTAATGAGATTTTTAAAGGGATGAGTAGTTAGGAATAATCATGATAAATTTCTTAAAATATCGTTATTTTTGTTTTGCTTTATCTGTAGCTTTTTTATTGGTAGGTTTGATTGCATATTTTATTAAAGGTGGCTTTACCTATCATATTGATTTTTCTGGTGGAGCTGAATTACGTATATCTTTTGAAAATAAAATTGATATCTCAAAAGTAAGAAAAGCAATGTCGGAAAAAGGATGGAAAAATTTTGTTATACAAAGTATTGGTAATCAAGGTAAAGAGTTTATTGTCCGTGTTGGTAGTAAAAGTTTAGAAGGACTTGAAAACAAATTTAAAAAAGATATAGACAGTGCAACGCCTGGAAATAAAATGACTATTAAAAACATCGATTGGGTTGGTGCAGAAGTTGGTAGTGACATGCAGAAAAATGCAATTTTTGCAGTCTTATTATCTCTTTTGGTTATTTTATTATACATTTCTATTCGTTCTAAATATGCTTATGCAATAGGAGCAGTGGTTGCAATTGCACATGATATTTTAGCTGTTTTAGTTTTTTTATTACTTGTTGGTGAGCCTATTTCATTATCTGTAGTGGCTGCTTTGTTAGCAATTTTGGGTTATTCTCTTAATGATACAATAGTAATATTTAGTAGAATAAAAGAAAATTTAATTAAAATGAGAGGTGATTCAATTTATCAAATTGCGAATGTAAGTTTGAATCAAACTTTTACTAGAACCATACGGACCAGTATTTCAACACTTTTAGCGGTGGGTTCATTTTATATATTTGGGGGTGAAACTTTAAGAGGATTTGCTTTAGCTATGATTGCTGGTACCATTATTGGTACGTATTCATCTATTTATATTGCAAGTCCTGTAATGTTATCAATTATTTCATTTAAAAACCTGAAGTAAGATAAAGTTTAGGTTAAAATAAAAATTTGTTGAAAAAATAAATTATAATTAAATACCTTATTTTTTTTTGATAATTTTATATCATAAATTAAGTTTTCCTTAATCCTTAAATTGAGAGTTTCTCTGGATATATTAATAGGTTGTTTAGTATTTTTTTATTTTTTTAATATTTAATTGAAGTTTAACGTATAAATTAATGTAAGAATGAGTTTTTTATTAAAATTTTCTTGGTAACAATTTAAAATTTTTTAGAATAATTATGGAAACTAATAAAGATAAAAATGTAATAAAGAGGGGAAATATAAAAAAAAGATCAGGGAGTAGGTTTAATGATAAAGGAATTAAAATTGCTGGAGGTAAAAATTACATGACTAAAAAGGATGATTCTTTAAAAAGAAAAGATGATAATGTTCAAAATAGAAATAATAATAATGCAAGAACGCGGTATAATAATAAAATAGAAAATAAGAAAAATAGTAGCGATATTAAAGATATAACAAATAAAGAGCATGTTTCTAAAACATCAATAAATGTTCAAGAATTAAAAGAAATGCCTATTACCGAATTGATAAAATATGCACAAAAATTGGGTATACCAGAGGTATCAGCTTTAAAAAAACAAGAGATTATTTTTAAAATTTTAGAATTACAATCTGATAGGAAGATTGAAATATATGGAGAGGGAATATTAGAAAGATTACCCGACGGATTTGGTTTTTTGAGGTCACCTAAATTTAATTATGTACCAGGTCCTGATGATATATATGTATCTCCTATTCATATAAAAAGATTTGCCTTAAAAACGGGAGATGTTATTAAGGGAACTTTAAGAAAACCAAAAGATGGCGAAAAGTATTTTGCACTTAATAGAATTGAAAGTGTTAATTTTCAATCACCGATGCAAACTTTTAATAAAACAGTTTTTGAAAATTTAACTCCTATTTTTCCAAACGAAAAATTTGATTTAGAGGGTCCCCCATCAGTTATTTCGACACGAATTATGGATATGTTAACACCAATTGGTAAGGGTCAACGTGCAATGATTGTTGCTCCTCCAAGAACGGGTAAAACAACCTTATTAAAAGAGATTGCTAATACTATTTCTATGAATCATCCTAAAGTTATAATGATGTTATTGTTAATTGATGAACGACCTGAAGAAGTTACAGATATGCAACGAAGTGTAAATGCTGAGGTTGTTAGTTCAACCTTTGATGAGTATGCTACAAGACATGTGCAAGTTGCTGAAATTGTTTTAGAAAAAGCAAAACGACTTGTGGAATATGGTCATGATGTTGTTATTTTACTTGATTCTCTTACTCGTTTGGCTCGTGCTTATAATACATTAGCGCCAGCTTCAGGTAGAGTTTTGAGTGGCGGTATTGATGCAACAGCTTTACAAAAACCAAAAAGATTTTTTGGTGCTGCTAGAAATATTGAAGAAGGTGGTTCCTTGACAATAATAGCAACAGCACTTGTTGAAACCGGTTCAAGAATGGATGAAGTTATTTTTGAAGAATTTAAAGGAACTGGTAACATGGAAATTCATCTTACTCGCAAGCTTTCTAATAGAAGAATTTATCCAGCATTTGATTTACAAAGTTCAGGAACGCGTCGTGAAGAATTGTTGTTACATGAAGATGGTGTAAAAAAGATGTGGGTACTTCAGAAATTATTAGGCACAATGAATACTGTTGAAGGAATGGAATTTTTGATTGATAAAATCAAAAAGACTAAGACAAATGAAGAATTCTGGAAATTAATGAGTAAGAAGAAATAATAAATATGTGCATTATTTTAGGCATAGAAACTTCTTGTGATGAAACAGCAGCAGCCGTCTATGATTTTAAAAATAGACGGCTGCTGTCAAATGAAGTATTTTCTCAAATAAAATTACATGAAATATATGGAGGAGTTGTTCCTGAAATTGCCTCGCGTTCGCATTTAGAAAAAATCGATATAATAATTCAGCAAGCATTAAATAAATCTAATAAAAATTTAGAAAAAATTGATTATATAGCTGTTACGACAACTCCAGGCTTGGTGGGGTCACTTTTAATTGGTATTTGTTTTGCAAAAGCGTTAGTTTATGCAAAAAATAAAAAAATAATAGCTGTAAATCATTTAGAAGGACATGTGTTTTCATCTTGTTTAAAAGATGATTTTTCTACAATCAATGTAGAATTTCCACACATATCTCTTTTAGTTTCAGGAGGCAATTCTGCATTTTATTTGGTTGATGATTTTGGAAAATATAAGGTTATTGGTCAAACATTAGATGATGCTGCGGGTGAAGCTTTTGATAAAATTGCAAAAATAATTGGTTTTGGATATCCAGGTGGAGCAAAAATTGAACAGGCAGCTGCGGAAGTTGGATTTAAGGATTTTTTTCATTATCCGAGATTAAAAAATATAAATAAAGATTTAAATTTAAGTTTTTCAGGTTTAAAAACGGCTGTTCTTTATGATTTAGTCAAACGAAATGCTTATAATTTACAAGATGGACCAGTTTGGGAAAATTTAACTATGGAATTACAAAATAAAGTTTCAAGCTCTCTTTTGGTTTGTATTGGCGATATTTTTGAGACAAAACTTAAATTGGCGTTTAAATTATATCCAGGCGTTAAAGCATTTACTTTTGTTGGAGGAGTTGCTTGTAATAAATATCTTGTTAAAAGATTACAAGGTATTTGCCAGAAATATAATAAAAGATTTATAAGTCCTCCGTGTAAATTTTGTGGAGATAATGCTGCTATGATTGCCTTTGTTGCAGGATATAAATCTTACAAAAATGAATTTTCTCCTTTGACATTAGATGTTTTAAAATAAAATTCGATAAAAAAATATTTATAATTAACACAAACTCGTAATGTTTTGCAAAATAAATAAACTGTAGAGTTATAAACCTACTTTTCCTGAATGATTTTGCAAACATCATATTCCTGGATTCATCTGTTTTCACAAAAACTATGATGGACAAGCGGATAAAACTTTGCATTCGATATAATCTTTTGATACGTTTATGAAAAGCAAAATTACTCAGAATGAACGAGTAAGAAAATTGCATTTAAGTATTACAGGACTTTACCTAATGCATAATAGTTTGCTCCAGCAGGTATGATTGAAAATTTTTCATGTATGTTTTTTGAATTCTTAAATCCATTAAAACCTGCTCTGTAGATTTTTTCCGTTTGAAAATTTTTTGTTCTTCG
>WJIY01000043.1 GCA_014730005.1 Candidatus Babelota bacterium
AATTTTGGAACTGATTTATATTTCATTTCCTCTTCAAAAAACTTGCAAAAATTATCAACTTCATAGAAAATGTTAGTTAACATATTAGCTCCTTTCTTTAATTTTTTTTCTAGGTATTTTACCTAGTTTTTAAAGAAAGGAATATTTTTTTATCCCGAGCTCGCGTTAAATATAGCAAGATTTGTTTGCTGTGTAATGCTTTTGCAAACATTGTTTTTTTTATTTATTATATAAAAAATGGAGTTTATATTATGAAAAGTTTAAATAAATTAATTTTATCGAGTTTATTGGGATCAAGTTTTATAGTTTTGTCAGCAAGTGGGATGCATTTTTTTAAAAAGCTAAAAGACAAAAGAACTCGTCAATTTGTTTCATTAAATTCAACGTTACGTTTAAATGATAGTTGTGAAAAAAAAATTAAAACAAGTGAAAATGAAACACGATCATTTTTAACTACAACTACAACAACAGCTATGGATTGTAAAGAACATGTTGAGAGTAAATTTCAGCGATTTGGAGATAATATATATTTATTAATGGATTTTTTAAATATTGCAACACAAAAAAAACCGCAAGAACCATGTGAAAATTATGCAGGCACAATATTATCATTAAATGATTTTAGAAAATTGATGATTCTAACTAAATCATTAGAAAGTGGAATGAAAAAAATATATCAAATTAATGGAGAAATAAATTCTAAATGTTTTCTTTGTGATTATAGTATAGAAGATGTTGTTGAGTCTGGAGATGTTGAGTTGTTAAAAAAAATTATAGTTGAGAGGAAAATTTCTAAACTTTCTTTTTCAGAGGCTTTAATCAAAGCCTCTGAAAAAGGTAAATTTAAAATGTTACAGGAACTTTTAAATCTTCAAAATGATATAAAAGGATTAACGATAGACAATAATTGTCTTTATAATGCTTTAATAAAAGCAATTAGAAATAACCATGAAAAAGTTGTTAAAATTTTGTTAAATAGAAATAGACAAACTTTTGCTTCACTGGTTGAAAGTAATCCCCTAATAAGTAAAAATTTATTAAATGCCTCTGCTAATAATTTAGAAATTCAGCGTATATTTCAGTTCTAATTTTCATATTTAAAAAAGCGTTTATTCAATTGTTTAAATTTATGTTAATAGAAAATACAAATTTGTTATAGTGATACTACAAGTTATTTTTTGGTGGATCATATTGTGTTGTATAAGTACTAATAGAATATATTTTGTATATTTATTAACAAAAAAATCTATTTTATTATTAATTTTGATCTAATTATAGTTAAATAAATCTTTTAATAAATATTCATAAGATTTAATAATTTATTCGACCCTTTTGACGTTTATATTAAGTTTTTTTATTCTCAAAATAAGCTAAAGGTTTATTATTTATAATCCTAAAAATCTTAAGCGCAACATAGGTTACATTTTAAATAATAATTTCATCAAGTTATAAACATTGAATAATATATTAACGGAGGTTATTATGAAACCGTTTAAGTTTAAAAACATTTTATTAATTATTGGTTTGTTAAGTTTTAATTTTTTATCAATTGCTAATTCAGCACCTGAAAATATAAATTGTGAAAAAGATTTAGGAAATACTACTGTTAAAGAATTACCTTTTTGGTTTTTTGGAATTGCAAGTAGAATTTCTGATAGGATTTTCAATATTTTAAGTTTTTCAAATTTTGGTAAAAATTTATTGCTGCCTTTTGATTTTGTTTCTAAGAGCGTGTCAACAGATTTGGGTTCAATTAAAAAAAGTATCAAATTTATTGAAAAAAGTATTAATGATTTAAAAAATGATCGAAATTTAAATAATGTATCATTAGTTGAGAGATTAAATATGAGCAAACAATGTTATGAGCAATATGCTAATGGTCTTCAAAATTTTTTTACAAAATTGTTGGACTTTAAAGGTTTATATAACAGATTTATGTCTAAAGGAATAAAAGACGAAACAGAAATGCGTATTGCTACACAGTTAGCTCAAGATTATCAAAATGTTTATGGCAATTTATATAATTGTTTGAATAAGGTTGATCCAAAAGGAGAAATTCCTCTTAATAAACAAATATTTTTGGATTATGTTGAATCTAAAACTTTGGCAGATAATCAAGCAGCAAGATTAAATTGGGAATTTTTGAAATATTATATGCAAGAAATATGGAAGCGATTAGATGCCGTTTGTCATCCTGCGGTTAAATGGTCTCTTATTCCTATAAGTACATATTTAATTGGTTATAAATTATTATGGTATAATTTGATGTATCGTACATACAAATGGTGGCATGGTCAAACTAGAGCACAGATCTTAAGACGCATGTATGCAGAATTAAAAAATGTTAGAAATATTGCAGATGCGAATGCTAATATAAGATCTTGTCTTCAAGATTATAGAAATGCACCAGTTTAATATCAGGAAAATATTTTTTTGTTTTTGGAGGTTATAAATATGAAATTTATAAAAAAAATTTTTTTAATGCTTATTTTTTTATCCATGGGATTAAGTTATAATTTAAGTTCTATAGCTAGAGGTGGAGGTGCAAGAGATGTATCAGCTGAAAACTTGCGTTATTGGTGGCCTATTATTGTTGGCAAGAGCTCTGATTTGAATAATTTTTTTTGGAATCAAAGTAAAGCTTATATTGAAAAACTTAATGCAGGTATTTTTTCTAAAATAAATACTTTTTTTGATGTTAATCCTAGTTTTAAATTTGAATTGTCGGGACAAAAGGAACTTGAAAGGCTTAATAATTTAAGAAAAACTATAATTGAAAAAACAAATAATTTATCTAATTATGCCAAAAAATTTCACAATATTAGACCACAAGATGATTTAAATTCAATAACGCTAGCAAAAACTTGTTTAAAACAATATGCAAATAATATCCAGAATATGACATCTTTTGTTAAACAAAATTCTCAAACAACAGTTGAGCCGGGAAGATGGTGGTGGTTAAGTCGAAGCAAAACTCAATATCCTCTTCATGATTCAATAAATGAACGTGGAATTACTGATGAGATGACAAGGCGGTATGCTCTTGATTATTCGAATATTGAACAAAAGGAAATTAATGATTTGAAACAGTGTTTAGATTCTGTTGAAAATCAAGAGTTGATTGATCCATTGAAAAAAGAAGTATTAAGCGATGCAGATCACATAGAACAGAGAGCACGGCAATTAAGATTGGATTCTATAAAATATAATTTTAAAGAATTTGTAAAAAGAGCTTGGGAGATTCCAGCGGTTAAAACCTTTTTGATATCAAGTGGAATAGTTTTAGCTCCTGTAATTTTATACAAATTGTATAGAGCATTTTGTATTTATCCGTATAGATTAATTAAAGAGGAAAGTTGTAATTCTTTGAGCAAAAAAGAAGTACAACTCATTGGAGAAATTGATGAATTAAACCAGGTAATAAATGATTATAATGTACAAAGAAATAATTTAGTAAATACTACTGCACAAAATCAGCAGCAAAATAGATTGCAATCTACTAGTAATACAACTCAACAACAATGTTTGCAGCAAGATGAGAGAGTAATGCAATTGTGTGAAAAAAATCGGCAGCTCAAAGATCTTTTACAAATAAAAAGAGATTATGAGCAGTATTCTGGATCAGCAGTTGCTTGGAATTTTTATATGTGGCCGTTAAAGGCTTTATATAAAAAAATTTGGTCTAGATAAATAAAATGAATTCGGAGTCGAAATTAAAGTTATGGAGGTTTTTTAAGTGAAAAATTTAAAAAAAACACGTGTAAAAATAATAACATTTATAACTTTAACTATCTTTTTTTTCATATCAAATAATCTTTTTGCATCAAAAGATTATTTGAATAAAGCTTTTTCAAGTTATGATTTAGCATATAAACAAGAAATTGAAAAACTAGAAAAACAAAAAAAACAATATGTTGAAGATTTGCAAGAATTGGAACAATTGATTGATCAAAAAAGCTCTGATGAGTTGATTGAGTTGATTCTTGAGAAAAGCAAAAAAATTTCACCTCAAAATCCTTCTTTTGCTCCGCTTTTTATTCCAAAAAATTATGAATTGTTAGATGATGCTAGTAAAAATCGGTTAGAAAAAGATAATGTATTACTTAATTTAGATAATGATGTTGCTAAATTTAAAAAAGAAATACAAAAAAATAAGATTGCCTACGAATTATTATCTTATGTTGAATCGGATGAAACTACATTTGATGTAGATTATGATAAACAAGAATTTGCTGAACTTAAAGAAATTAATGCAATTGATAATACATATACCAAGTTTGGAAAGTTATATATCTTAGATGTCCTTGCTGATTTTACACGAGATGGATCAGATTTAAGCGAAAATCATAAAATTATTAAATTTTTAATGCAAAACGAGGAATTTTTTACACAATTAGAAAAATTTTTATCTGCCTTAGCAGTATCAACAGATTTTTATTTAGATTATTATTGTGCCTTAAAAAATGATTTTGAAAGCAAAACTGTTCAACAACAAGTGAATACTTTAATTAACAGTTTAAATAAATTTAATTATTATTTTATGTCTCCTGCTTGGGATGCCACAAAACAAACTACAATAGATGTTGCAAGTACTTTTATTTTTAGTCTTGCTTTTATTTCGATTTTTAAATCAGTGGATTTTGTTTTTAATACTGAGTATTTTCAAAATTCTAATTCTTTATTTGATAATGTATCAAGCTGTTTAACATTTGATCCATATCTTAATGCATTACAGAATTGGAAACTATGGAGTGCGGTTATTTTGCAGAAATTATTATTTGAGAATATTAAATCAGGTTGGATAAAATTACCATTAAGTATTTCAAGTAGATATTTTGTTCCAAAAATAACAGGTATATCTAATTATGTTTTTCCTTATGTGACAGCTCCGATAAAAGGTGTTTTATATTTTGTTTCGAATATTAAAAATAGCTGGATAAAGAAAAAACATACTTTTGATGAGATTAAACCATGTATTCAAAATACCAAATTATTAGTCAAATCATTAGAGGGAATTGGTCTTTTATTAAGTCAAAAACAAGAAAATGAACAACAATTGGGATTATTAGGACAAGATATACGAGAATTTTTAAATGAGAAAAATCAAAAAAACAATAAATTATTTGAATTAATGAATTTATATGAAAGTGATAATTCTAATGAGGTTATAACAACAGCTACATTTATTTCTATGTTGGATTCTTTAATCAATGAAGTTGAAAATAAGTCTTTGTTTATAAAAGCTTTGAGATCTATGGGAAAGCTTGACGCATTACAAGCCGTTGCAAAGTATTACAAAAATAACACGAATAATATGCCTTCTTGGTTAGATATTTAATTTGAGTTTTTATAATTTATTCCGAATAGTATTTTTTCTAAATTTATTAACAATTGTTAATAAATAAAATTGTCTTTTTTTGTCTTTATTTAAATATTATGATAAATTTCTCTTTTATTAGGCTAATTTAATTTTTTTAAAGAATTTAATTAAAACTTAATTGGGGGAATTTTGTGAATTTAAAAAAACACTTGTTTTTTTGTTTTTCTTTTTTAATTGGAACAATCGTAGGTTTTTCTCACAAAGAATTTTTAAATAAAAAAAATATTTTTAATAAAATTTCTTATCATTTATTAAAATCATCTGAAAAACCTAGTTTAACTATTGATGAAATCAGATTAGTTATTAATCCAGAATTGCCAAATAAAATAGATAAAGTAAAAGTAGCTGAGATTATAAATAAAAAACGAATTCAACATAAAAATCGAGAAATTATTTTGCAACGATTTGAGGAAAACAAATTAGACGATGAAGATGAACAGTATTTTGATTCAAATTGTTTAACAAGTTCAATGTTTTGGCAAAATATTGAACTATTTTGCGGTCAGACAGAGTTATCTGCTCATTTGCTATCCAAAGTAAATAGAACAATTTCAGATGTTGGTTATATAATGCTTGCAAAAATGCTTGCTCAACCAACAACAGATATAAATAAACTTAAACGTAGACAGCTTATTGTAAAAGAACTAATCGAAGATGAAGGATTATTTAAACAACTAGATTTAATATTAAAGGAATATAAAAAAATAGAATCGGATCTTTTAACTTTTTGGGATCAAAAAATATTTACCAATTTATTTGGTTCTGATTTTTATTATCCACCCGATTTTATATCTTTTTTGCCTGATGATTTGCTTGATGTTATTTTTCCCCAAAAAATTAAAAATTTTTTAAACAAGTCTCCAAAAGCATTAGAATTTTTAGCCTTAACTGATAATTTTTCTTCTTTACAATCATTAGCTCACAATTTTGAAGCTCTGGGTGCCCTTAGATTAATAAATAGAGGCTTGAAAGATGAAAACAAAGAA
Source organism: Candidatus Babelota bacterium (assembly GCA_014730005.1). Classification (GTDB taxonomy): domain Bacteria; phylum Babelota; class Babeliae; order Babelales; family UASB340; genus WJIY01. The sequence continues at coordinate 6,367 of WJIY01000043.1, forward strand.
GATAAACTTCATCAATTTTGGAATGCATGGTTGAATACAAAAAGTGAATTTGATAAGGCGAAAATAGCCGATAGTATTTTAGACAAGTTAAAGCATGGATGGTTGACGTTTTGGAATTCACGAAGGGCTAGTTTTGCAATTTATCAAATATTGTTATCAATAAATTCTGTTTCTAAAATTTGTAAAGGTGAAAAAAAGAAATATAAAATTCTCAAAGTTGCATATTCTAAATTAAGAAGTGCTGCAACTGTTGTTAATAGCTTGGTTAAATTACAAGAAGCTACTAAGAAAAATGAATGTATTTGTAATAATTTAGAAATTTATCAAAAAATTCAATATCTTTTTGATAAAACAACTAGCGGATCAAAAAAATTTGATGTGTTACTAGAATATTTAACGGATTCAAGTTTTGAGGATAAAGATCCGCGAGTTTTAAAATTGATGTTATCGCGTGGAAAAATATTAGCATGTTCATTACTAATGCAAAGAGCGCAAAATAATTTAATTGATATGATGCAATCTATTGGCCAAATTGATGTTTATCTTTCTATTGCAAAATTATATAAGCAATTTGTTGGACAAGATGTTACATATTCTTTCGTACAGTATTTAGATCAAGATAACCCATATATAAAACTAGATGGTTTTTGGACTCCTTTTATTAATGCTGAAAATGTGGTTATAAACGAAATTGAGTTAGGCAAAGAGGGTTTTTCAAAAGGAGCAATTATATCAGGACCAAATGCTGGTGGTAAATCCACAATACTTAAATCGATAATTATAAATTTATTACTTGCCCAAACTATTGGAATAGCTCCATGCCAAAAAATTATTTTTACTCCTTTCAGTTATCTTGATACTTATCTAAATATCATTGATGATATTACTTCAGGAAATTCATTGTTTAAAGCAGAAGTTTTAAGAGTTAAAGAACTATTACAAACATTAAATACATTAAATCCTAGAAAATGTTTTGTAATTATGGATGAAATGTTTAATGGTACAAATCCTTTAGAAGGTGAAGCGGCGGGGTTTGCAGTTGCTTGTGCATTGGCAAAGATTCCTAATAGCATAACTTTAATTGCTAGTCATTATGCTAAAATGACAACCTTGGAACAAGAAACTGCTGGCAAGTTTAAAAATTACAAAGTTTCTGTAATTAAAAATGACAATAAAACTTTAACTTACCCATTCAAACTAGAGCAAGGAAAAACTGATCAAACAATCGCAATTGATATACTTGAAAATGAAAAGTTTGATACTGAGATAATTGAAGACGCAAGAAAAGTAATTGCAACTGCTGTATAATAAAATATTTTTTTAAATTTTAAATAGTTTTTGGGCATTTAAAGTTGTAATCTTTTCAATTTTAGAAGTAGATGTGTTTTTTATTTCGGCTAGTTTTTCTGCAATTATTGGGATATATTCTGGTAGATTTTGTTTTCCACGTAAATTTTGGGGTGGTAAAAATGGAGAATCAGTTTCTAATAAAATATTTTCTATAGGAATTTGATTTATAGTGGTACGTAAAGAATCGTTTTTAGGGTAAGTTATTATTGCGCCGATTCCTAAAAATAATTTTAATTCAAGGATGGCTTTTGCAAAATTTAAATCTTGAGAAAAACAATGAACCACGCCTTTTATTTTATTTTTATAGTCTTTTAAAACCCTTAAAAGATCTTTGGCTGCATCTCTTACATGAATAATAATAGGAAGTTGATGTTCTATTGAAAGTTCTATATGGGATCTCAGAGCATAAATTTGTCTTCCCTTATCAAAAGGCATATGAAAAAAATCTAATCCAGTTTCTCCGATTGCAACTATTTTATTTTCTTTTTTATTTTGGATCATTTGCTTTATTTTTTCAAAATCTTTTTGCCAATTAATTCCACAATCACATGGGTGGAGACCTACAGCACAAAAAACATTATGGTTTTTTTTAGCAATGTTTATAGAATTTAAACTTTCATCAGTACTTGTACCAATTGTTATCAGCTGTTTTACGTCTACTTTTCTTGCAGAATCTATAATTTGTTTTATTATTAAAAAATCATTTGGATTTAAAATTTGATTTGGTTGTTTATCAACAAGCATGTTTAAATGACAATGAGTGTCAATGTACATATATGTTCCCTTTTTAAAAAATCTTAACATAATTTTATAAAGTAATACATTTATAATTTTTTTATAACAAACTTTCACGTAGAAAAGAAAAAAAATAAAAATATCTTGAACAGCATATATTTGTTATTTTTAAAAAAATAGTAATATAAAATGTGTAATTAAAAAAGAGTTTTTTACCTTTTTTTCTTGACAAAGACGCAAACAAAATCTAAATTCGCTCTGAGAACCTTCTAAATAGAAGTAAAAAAAATTTATATGGCGGTATCGTTTTACTAATCTCTTTAACCAATATAAAAATTGGGAGAAATAATATGAACAAGAGTGAATTAGTCAATGCGTTGAGTGAAGAAACCAACTTCAGCAAAAAAGACATTGCTAAAGTGCTTGCTTCTTTTACAAGAATTGTAGAAAGATCTCTTAAAAGAGGTGACAAGGTTTCATTAACAGGTTTTGGTACATATTGGCTTTCCAAGCGTCCAGCCCGAGTTGGTATTAATCCAGCAACAAAAGAACGTATTAAATTACCAGCAGTCAATGTACCTCGTTTCAAGCCTGGCAAACATTTGAAAGAACAACTTCGTTCTGCATAAGGATTGAATGAGGGTAGTAAAACAAATTTTAAGTGCAATAGGGCCGATAATTTTGTCGGCCCTATCAATTTTGATTACATTTTTTATTTTACAACCATTAGCGCTTAAATTAGATCCAAGATTTAATCTTTTAGCAAATAGGGGGATAGGGAAAGTAGCATTTATTTTTTTGGCTATATATCAAATTTTTTTATTATTAATAATTTTACCTAAAAGCTTTTTTAATGATTTTATAAGAATTAATTTTTCTTTTTTTATACAAAAAAGCTGGATCAAAGATTTTTTTAAATACTTTTCTATTTTTTTTAGTTTACACGTATTATTATTAATTTTATTTTTAATGACTCCTTACGTGCAGTTTAATTATTTTTGGGGATATTTTGATTTAAATTTGATTTTAAAATTGATTTGGGGATTTATTGTAGTTTTCTTTTTGGCCTGGAGTGAAGAATTAATATTTAGAGGTACCATATATCTTTATTTAGCAAGATTTTTCAAACCTATTGCAGGAATTCTTGTTACATCAATAATTTTTATGTTTGTGCATGATCTTTCACGACCGGTAAATCTTATAACCGAAAACTGGCATCTTGGAATGGGGTTATTTTTATTAGGTGTACTGTTGAATATAATTTTTGTCATAACAAGAAAACTTTATACAGGAATGGGTGCACATGCAGGTCTTGTTTTTGTAAAAGTTATTTTAAGAAGAATTCCAATAATTATGTACTTATCTGCCTCAAAATTGCCTTTTTGGATTGATAAAGATCTCAGAATGTCTCCTTTGGTTCATTTGTTATTTTTTGCATTAATTTGTATTTTTTTTATAAAAAATCGCAAAAAATTGATAAATTAGCTGTTGAATCAAAAGACCGGTGGCTTATATTTGGCTCATATGATATTATTAAATAAATATTACTTGATTTATTAATTGGAGGTTATTTATGAAAAATATAAAGTTTTTATTTATTTTACAATTCTTGATTGATTTAAATGTTTTTGCAGGAAAACCTGTAAAAACATTTAAATCAATCAAGAGCAAATCAACAACAGCTGCTCGGATGAATGATGAATCAGAAATGGATTCTTTAACATCTGAATTACAGAGTATGAATCTATATAAGATTCCTTTAAATAGAAAATCTTCCAAAAAAACAAAAAATATTAATTTTAAACCATCTTTAACTCCAGCTCAAACTCCAGCTCAAATTTGGCGTATTATAAATTCTCGTTTTTTGCAAGACAAGAATCAATCTAATAAAAAAGATCTATCAAGGTCTAAAGAGTTTGAAGAAAAATTTAGAAATTGTATTGATACAGTTGGGCATCTTAAATTAAATGAATTTATTTTTAAAAAAGATAATAATAAGATTGAAAAGTTATTGCAATTAATAAAGGATTTAAAACTAGATGATATAATCAATAAAGTAAATAGTACAGGAAATACGCCATTGCATATGGCTGTTATAAATAAAAATGATTTTGCTTTAGATAAATTATTGGCATGTCCAAATATTAATGTTCATTTAAAAGATGAAGATCAAAAAACAGCTTTAAATTATGCTTTGGAATATAACTATTTACATGGTATTAAGAATTTAATAAATCATAGTTAAGTTCTTAATGTATTTATTTTATTAAAAGAAGGATATACTTATGTCCTTCTTTTTCTTTTTTTTAGTTCTTTTCTTTTATAAACCAATATATTCTTTAATTTAGGAAATTCTTTTAAATAGGATGGTATTTTTTTAATTTTAGTATCCGCTAAATTTAAAAAACGAAGCGAATCTTTAAGCCCAATAAAATTTTCAGGTTTTAAATATTCTAATGGATTGTCAGAAAGATCTAATTTATTAAGATTTGTTAATAGCGCAAAAATGCCAAACGGTAGGAATTCTAATTGATTATGACTTAAATCTAGAAATGTAAGATTTATAAGTTCATCAAGACTTCCTGATTGCAAAGATAAAATTTTATTATATGAAAGATTTAGAGTTTTAATTTGAGATAAATAAAATTTAAAATCATTATTATAAACAATATTAATTAAATTATGACTTAAATTTAGATCTTTAATGGTTCCTTTTATTTGACCTAAAACTTCGAATAATCCATTTAAATTGCTGATTTTTAAGTTAGATAAATCTAATTTTTTTGTTTGTGATGCTTTGGAGACTCTATTTTTTAATCGTCCAGCATTAAAAAGTTCCCTTATAGAAAAACTTATTTCTACATTATCGATGGCGGCACCTTTTAGTAAGTAATATTGCCTTCGAATTTGCATTTTTAATGGTGATTCTGGAAGTTTTTTAAATATTTTTTTAACATTATTCTGTTTAGCAATTTCTTTGGCTGAATTTTCTATAGATTTCATATTATAATAAGCTATTGTAGGAAAAACAGCAGTTGAGATTCCATACATCCAATAATAATCATCGGTTTTTTGTATTGTTGGTATATTTGTAGCCAATAAAATAAATGGAAAAAAAGTTATATTGAAGATTAATAATTTTTTTATTTTCATATTGTTATCCCCCTTTATTTAGATTATTTTAAAATCAATTTTATTATAAAAATAATAGGCTTAATATGTAAATAAAAAAGTGAACTAGCCTCGTTCTTCAATTTTTATTGATGAGCCTGTTACATTCTTTTCAATAATAAAATGTACAGGAAAGTTATCTTTAAAATGTGCAAGGTGTGACACAACAATAATTTTTGAAAAATCATTTTGTATTGCATGAATAGCATCCATTAAACGAGCAAGACCTTCTTCGTCTTGAGAACCGAATCCTTCATCGATTATTAAAGTTTGAAGAGGTGTTCCTGCACGACGTGCTAATAATTTTGAGATTGCAATTCTGAGTGCAAAATCGACACGAAAAGCTTCGCCTCCTGAGAACATTTCGTATGGTCTTATTCCTGCATTGTCGGATATTTGAATATCTAATGTTTCTTTTACTCCTCCATTTTTCAAATCACGCAATGATTCGATAAATACTTGTGTTTGATTATCCGAAAGTTGGGTTAAAATATTATTTGCTTCCTCTTCAATTTGAGGTATAGCGTTTTCAATTAAAAGAGCTTGTATTCCATTTTTTCCAAAAGATTGTGTTAAAATTTGATACTCTGAAATTTCTTCTTCTAAAGTTTTTATTTTTTCGCTTTTGATTTTATTATCTTTTTTAAATTGTTCTATTCTTTTTAATTCACTTTCGAGATTTCCAATTTTTTGTAATATTTTTTCTTTTTCAATATTTGCTTCTTGAATTCTTTTTTTTAGATTGCCTATATCGGTTTCAAGTTTTTGTATCTCTTTAAATTTAAAATTTATTTTATGCAACTTGTGGTTTATTTTAAAAATCTTAGTTTTTATATTTTTTAATTCTATAATTGAATTGCTAATTTGATTTCTGCGTTGATTTTGTTTTAAATGTTCTTCTTTTAATTTTTCAATATTAATTAATGTTTTTTCTAAGTTGTTTAGTTGGTTTTGTATTTTAAGATGCAATTTATTGTCATATTGGATTTTTTCTTTTTCGAGTTTTAATTGTTTGAGTTGTGTGATTATTTCTTTAATTACTGCTTTATTTTTTATTTGTTCTTCGATTTGTTCGTTTTGTACTAAGTAATTCTTTTTTTCATTTTCACAAATTTCGGTTAATTGAGTTTTACGTTTTGTTAAATCTTTAATTATGTTTTTTGTGTTTTTTATTTCTTGTTCCCATTTAAGTACTTCGGTTTCGATATTTGTTTTTTTATTAATTTGTTGTTTTAAAAATTCGTTTTTTGTTTCTTGAACTTGTAATTCTTCATGTTGTTTAAATAAGATCTCTTTGAGTTGAGTTATTAATTTGTGTAATCGTTTAAAACGGTGTTTTAAAAAAGAGTATTTACTTTTAAACTTGTCATAAAGAAAGTTCTTACGTTTTTGGGTTAAAACTTGTTCACATAACGGACAAGAAGGGTTTTTTGTATTTTGTATTATATGTTTTTTTTGTTCTAATTCATTTAATGCAGTTTTTATCCAGTTTCCGCGTTGTATAAATGATTGATAAAATGATTTACGTTTTACAAAAAAATCTTTAGTTTGTTTAAAATTTTTTTCAAAAATATTATAGTTTTTTAATTGTTTTTCAATATTAATCAACTCTTTTTTTGCTTGATTAATTTTATCATTAATATCATGCGCAATTTTTTGATTTTGTTCAGTTAGATTGATGATTTGTTTTATTTCGAGGTCTTTTTTTCCGATTTTTAAATAAATACTTTTATTTTTTTCTTCCAATTTGTTTTTGATTTCAGAGAAATGTTTTTGATAAAGTTCTTTTTTTTGTAATATTTTATCATGTAGTTCAAGATTTTTTTGTTGTTGTTTTAATAAATTTTTATCTTGTTTTTTTAAATTGGTTATATCTTTATTTAATTTTTCAATATTAGGAGTATTTAATAATTTAGCATGAGTTGTTTTCCATTCTTTAATTTTTAAAATTATTTGTTTTTGATATTTATTTTTTTCTTGTTGTAGGTTTTTCTGTTCGTTAATTAAAAAATCGTTTTGATGTTTTTTTTCTATTAACTCTATTTTATTTTTTTCTAATTTTTCCAATTTTTGAGAAAAATCTGCTAATTGTGAATTTAGCTTTTCTAGTGCAATTTTGTTTTTATTTTGAACATCGTGTATTTCTTTGTTTGTTTCTATATAGTTTTTATTTTCTTCTAATAATTTAGTAAGGAGATTTTTTTCATTTATAAAACTTTTTGCCTTTTCGTTAGCAAGTTGTTGTAATTTATCAAATCTAGATAAACCTAAAATATTGGCTAATATTTGTTTTCTTTCTTTAGATGATTTTTTTGAAAATTCATCTGCAAGCCCTTGTCTTAAAAAGGCAGAGTTTATAAATGTTTCGTAATCTAGACCAAGCAAATTTTCGATTTTTGTTTGAGTAGCTCTAATTGTTTTATCAGTTAGAGAGATAAATTTTTGTGTATTTTTATCGAGTAATTCGAAATCTAAAGCTATATAAGGTTTTCCATATGTTTTAGCATATTCTCGACGTACTCTGTATATTTGATTGGAGAATTCAAATTCCAAACTGACAAGCATTTTAGTTTGTCCAAGGCGAAGTAATCCAGAATCTGGTTTTATTGCACCAGCAATTTTTCGAGCTTGACCCCAAATAGACCAAGTTATTGCATCCAAAAGTGCAGATTTGCCATTTCCATTTTTTCCTGAAAGACAGATTAATGAATAGTTGGATAAGTCAATATTTTGTATAATGTCTCCATAGCTTAAAAAATTTTTTAACTCTAGTTTTAATGGAATCATGGTAAAATCAACTTAATTTGGTTTTAATCTATTAATAAAATATTGAAATTTAATTTATTAGGCCTCTTTAGCTTGAACATTAGGTGATTAAAAGTTAGTTTACTAAAAAAATAAATAACTAAAAATGATTGATAGAAGATATTTTAGATATTTTGATTGGATTAGTTTTTGTATAACAATAATTTTGTTGATTATAGGTCTTTTATTTATATTTAGTTCGACTTATAACTCTGAAAAAATGTTTTCTATATTTTTTAAAAAACAATTTTTTGGTGTAGTGAGTGGAATTTTTATATATCTTTATTTTTGTATAAAGGATCTGAAACGATTTGATCGTTTGGGTTATCTATTTTACTTTGTAATCTTGTTTCTTTTAACTTATTCATTATTTGTAAGTGTTTTAACTATGGGAGCAAAAAGATGGATTTCTTTATATTTTTTTAAATTTCAGCCTTCCGAGTTGTCAAAATTATTTTTACCAATATTTATTGCTTATTATTTTAGTGAAAATAATTTAAATGATTATAAATTTGTAACTCAACAAATACCATTTAAAAAATTTTTTTTTCCAATTTCTATTTTATTAATTAGTTTTGTTCTGATAGGAAAACAGCCGGATTTGGGTACGGCCTTAGTTATTTTATTTACAGGATTAATTTTATTATGGTTTATAGGAATTAATAAAAAGTTTTTTTTTATATCTATGATTTTAATGACAATTTTTTCTCCATTTTTATGGTCGATTTTAAAGCCTTATCAAAAACAAAGAATTTTAGTTTTACTAGGACAAGGAGATATAAAAAAAGAACGATATCAATTAGAACAATCTAAAATAGCAATCGGATCTGGAGCATTAACAGGAAAGGGATTTATGCAAGGAACACAAAATAAATTGGCTTTTTTGCCTGAAAATCATAATGATTTTATTTTTTCTGTTATTTGTGAGGAATGGGGCTTTGTTGGAGCAATATTTGTCTTGTTATTATTTTGTATTTTATTTATAAGAATAAGTTTCATAATTTTTCAGTTAAATAGTTTTTTTGAACAAATAATTGCGGTTGGTTTAATATCGCATTTTATGTTGTCTGTTTGTATAAATATTGGAATGGTTGTAGGTATTTTACCAATTGTGGGGATTCCTCTTCCTTTGATTAGCTATGGAATAACACATCTTTGGATAAATTTAGCAAGTCTCGGTTGGTTGAATAATATCGCAATTAGACGTTTTTATTATTAATAAAGAAAGATTTTAGTGTTTTTTATTATTCAAAACTTTAGCGAAGTATTATTTTAAAGGATGGCTTTTAAAAATTAAAATAAATAATTGATATTTGATATTATAAATAAATATAATTTGTTTGAATATTTTCAAAATAAAAAAATAAGGGAGTAGTAAATGAGTCTGAATTTGATGAATGTTTACATGCTTTTTCTTATCTCAATTTTTAGTGTTCTTAAGTCTCAAGATGTACCTGTTAAAGATAAATTTAAAATTGATCATTCTAAAGAAATTATTTTTGGTCAATCCAGATATAAATCTGGTTCATTTAAATTATATGGTGATTTTATTGAATATGGTATTTTAGCATGTTTTAACAGTATAAATGAAAAAGGTGGAATTAATGGTAAGAAATTAAGGCTAATCAGCATGGATGATAAGGGTGAACCTGTATTAGCTGAAAAAAATATAAGAAAAATGTTAACAGATTATAAAATTGATATGTTTTTGGGAAACATGGGAACTAGAAGCATATTAAAAGTTTTGCCTTTAATTAGAAATGAGAAAATAGTAATGTTTTTTCCTTGGGGTGGTGATCCTAAACTAAGAGATTCTAGTTTAAGATATATAATAAGTGGACCTGGTTTTATTAAACCGCAAGTAGAATTATTAGTTAATCATATTATAAATAATCTAGGATTTAAAAATATTGCAATATTTCATTCCGATGATTCTTTTTCTACAAATGTGAAAAATGAAACAATTGAGCTGTTAAAAGAATATGATATCAAACGATTAACAGTTGCAGATTATAATAGATTTACTATGAATATAAGACGGCCTGCTGATAAATTATTAAATACAGATCCAAAAGTTATTATTTGTATTGCCACCTCACATCCAACGGTGAAACTTATTAATAGATTTTTTGAAAAAGGTGATTTTGGAACAACTTTTGTAGGGATAGATTCAACTTTTTTAGTTGCAGATATTTTAAAAGAAAAAGGAGCTCGTTTTTTTTATACGGCAAGTGTACCTGATCCAAAAGATACTTCGGTTCCTATTGTGAAGGAATATCAAGAAAATACTAAAAAATTTTTTCCAGATGAAATTTTTAATAGCTTATCTTTGACTTATTACATTTGTGCTAAGATTATTGTGACAGCTATACAGAGAATTAGTGGATTAATTACAAAAGAAAAAATTATTGAACAAATAGAGCAGATGCAAAATTATGATCTTGGAGGTTTTAAAATAAATTTTGATTTTAAAAATCGATATGCTTTTGGACAAACAGCTTATTTAATAAAAGGATAAAGATGTCTCGAACTTTTTTTTTTAATCTTATTAAAAAAATAAAATTTCAATTGTCGTGTGTTTTTTTTGTAGGAATATACGTTATTGCAATGTTATTTATAGAGCATCATCAAGAAAATTATGGTGAAAAAATTTATCCAATTTTGAAAATAAAAGATGAGGTAAAAAAAATAGCTTCAAGTGTTGAAGTTGGTCTTCATATAAATAATTTTCCAACTTTTGAAATTTATCAAAATAATTTCACTCTTGATTCGATTGTTTGGTTTAGATTTAATATTGGAACTGAATCATTAAATACAATAAGTAATTTTAGTTTTAAAAATGGAGAAATTATATATAAATCTTTACCTATGATTCGCAAAGATAAGGATAAGGTTATAGTAGCTTATCAGGTAAAAGTTGTTTTTAAGGCTTACTTAAATTATAAATATTTTCCTATAGGCGATCATAGATTAAATATGATTATTGAGAATAGAAGTGTTACTCCAAATGAATTATGCTTTGACTGTAATTTAGATAATTTTATTTTAGCCGATGATATACTTGTTTCAACTTGGCACCCAACTAAAAAAATTGTTCAGGTGGGTTTTTTAAAATCAATTTTAGAAAAAGATGAAGATTCTGAACTTAGTTTAAGTTATCCGTGCGCTGTTTTTACTATTAATTTTGAAAATAGCAGTTTACGTGATCTTATCACTTTGTATTTTCCTATGTATGTAATATTTTTTATATGTGTATTTACTTTAATGATTGAAATTCCTCAGTATATTCAAAGGATGACTATAATTTCTTCAGCAATGCCTATTTTGGTATTATTTAGAACTGTTATTTTGCAACTTTCGCCTTCAATGGGTGAGGTAACTAAAGCCGATTTTACCTACTTTTTGCTTGTATTTTTATCTTTAATTATTTTATTGTTTCAAGCTTATGTTTCTCTTATGATGAAGAAAATTAATCAATATAGTGAGGAAATACAGAAAATAAAAATTGCATTCTTAGAAAAATTTAATAGCATAATGGTATTGGTTGTTTTATTGTTATTGATTATAGCTATTACTCACAATGTATTTTTTGTTTAAATGAATTTTGAATCAATATTTATTTTTTTTATATATCAACTCTTTCAATTGCTAGTATTTCCTTTTTTCTTGTTATATTTATTTATCAGAAAGCTTCAAGGTAAATCGGTTGTAGGAAATTTTTGGCACCGCAATGGTTTTGTTCCGATTGTTGACAAACAAAGAATTATTAATAAGAAAGTTGTTTGGATACATGCTGTTTCTGTTGGCGAAATTTTATCAGTACAGGATTTAATAAAACAATTAAAAATAAAAAATAAAAACATTATTTGTTATGTAACAACAGGAACTGAGATGGGCAAAAAAATAGCACATCAAAACTTAGATGCAGATTTTATAAGTTTTTTACCATATGATTTTTTGTTTTCGATGTTTTTAGCTTTCAAAAGGATAAAACCATCATCATTGATAATTATTGAGGCTGAGATATGGCCAAATATGTTAATGCTTTCAAAATGGTTTAATATTTTTACATATTTATTAAATGCAAGAATAAGTAAACGTTCAAAAAATAAATATTTAATGTTGAAATTTATATTTAAACCTCTGTTTAGTATTTTTAAATTTATTTTTATTCAAAGCAAATCAGATAAAATTAATTTTGAAAAAATGAATATCAAAGAAGAGAAATTGCAAGTTTTAGGAAATATAAAAACATTAAATGTTTTAAAAAAGAAGGAAGAATTAATTGAAAAACATTCGGAATACTTAACAAGACCGAAATATCCAACATTGCTTGTAGGTTCAATACATCCTGAAGAGATAGATATTTATTTAGAACTTTTTAAAAATTTAAAACCGAATTTTCCCGAGTTAAAATTAATTCTTGCGCCTCGACATTTTTTTTGGAAAGAAGAATTAATAAAGAAAATAGATGATAAATTTTTGCTTTGGGATGAAAAATTAAAATTGGATTTTAAATTACTTGCTCAAAACATTTTTGATAAATATGAAATTTTACTTGTTTTTAAATTAGGTGAACTTTTTAAATTGTATCAACTTTGTAATATTTTTTATTTAGGTGGAACTTTTGTTCCAATTGGAGGACATAATTTATTAGAGCCAGCTGTTTGGGCAAAAGTATCAATTATTGGTCCCTATTATCATAATTGTAAAGACATTGCAGATAGGTTAGAAAATCAAAATGCATTGTTAAAAATTAAATCTAAAAATGATTTGATTAAGCAAACAATTTTTTTACTTAATAATAAAAAACTATCTGAGCAAATGGGAGAGAATGCTTTAAATTGGTTAGAATCTGAATCACTGAAAGTTCAAAAAAAAATAAATTATTTATTAGATTTATTATGATTATAATTTATAGATTGACAAATTATTTATAACAAATTTAAAAAGTCTTGGATAAAAAAATCCAAGACTTTTTAAATTTGTTATATTTTTTTCTCGATTTTGGATTTATTAATTTTTTTTGAATGAGATTTTTTAATTATTTTTTTAAATGGCGATATTTCAAATGCATGTTTAACAACCTCATCAACATGTTCCACATAGAGAATTTTTAAAGATTTATCTAATTCATTTTTAAATTCTTTTATATCATTGGCATTTTCTTTTGGAACAATGACTTTTTTCATACCAAAACGAGTTGCTGCTAGAATTTTTTCTTTCAATCCACCAACTGCTAAAACCCGGCCTTGAAGAGTAATTTCCCCACTCATCGCAACTTTTTTTGTAACAGGTTTTTTTGTTAATGCCGATATAAGTGCGGTTGCCATTGTGATTCCTGCTGAAGGTCCATCTTTTGGAATTGCGCCTTCTGGAACATGGATATGAATATCAAGATTGGAATAAAAATTTTCTTTTAACCCAAAATCTTTTGCTCTTGATCTAATATAACTCATAGCAGCTTGGGCTGATTCTTGCATAATCTCGCCTAATTGACCTGTTAAGGTTAAAGCGCCTTTTCCTTTTAATGCTGTTGTTTCAACTTCGAGTAAATCGCCTCCAACCTCGGTCCAAGCAAGCCCTGTAACAAGTCCGATTGTTTTATTATTTTTTCGTTCGGGTTTTTTGAATTTAGGAGCACCTAGCCAAGTTTCTATTTTTTCAGGTGTTATTTTTATATTTTTAAGATTTTTATTTTCGAGTAATTCTTGAATGCTCTTGCGAAGCACAGTGGCTAGAACTCGTTCTAATTGTCTAACTCCTGCTTCTTTTGTATATTCTTCTAAAATTTTTTCTAAATTCGTATCAGATAAATCAATTTGAGATTCTTTTAACCCATGTTCTTTGAGTAATTTTGGAAGTAAAAAATCTTTTGCAATTTTTAATTTTTCAAATTGTGTATAGCCTGAAAGATTAATTATTTCCATTCTGTCTAGTAATGGATATGGAACATTATCTATTACGTTTGCTGTTGTTATAAACATTGTTTTTGAAAGATCATAATCAACTTCCAAAAAATAATCTGCAAAAGAATTATTTTGTTCTGGATCTAAAACCTCTAATAATGCAGATGCTGGATCACCTCTAAAATCAGTAGCCATTTTGTCAACTTCATCAAGAACTATTACAGGATTTACAACTTTTGCTCGCTTCATTGCTTGAATAATTTTTCCAGGCATTGCGCCAATATACGTTTTCCTATGGCCTCGGATTTCTGCCTCATCACGCATTCCACCTAGTGAAATTCTAACTAAATTTCTTCCTAGAGCTTTTGCTACAGACATAGCTAGAGAAGTTTTTCCAACTCCTGGTGGACCTGCAAGACAAATGATAGGTGATTTTTTAAAGTTTTTACCAGCAAATTTTTTTGCAGCTAAAAATTCAATTATACGTTCTTTAGGTTTTTTCATTCCAGCATGAGAAGAATTAAGAATTTTTTCTGCCTCAACTAAGCTTATATTATCGTTAGTTGTTTTGTACCAAGGAACAGACATAATCCAATCTATATAATTTCTTGAAACAGTTGCTTCTGGAGAGCTTGGTTGCATTTGTTCTAATCGCTTGAGTTCTGTTTCAACTTTATTCATTGCTTGAGCAGGAAGTTTTAATTTTTTTGCTTTTTTTCGTAGATCATTAATTTCTTGATGATAATCTTCTTTTCCTAGTTCGCGTTGAATTGCTCTCATTTGTTCATTGAGATAATAATCTTTTTGGTTTTTTTCTATTTGACGTTGCACTCGTTTACGAATATTTTTTTCTACAGTTAGCACTTCAATTTCTTTATTTACTAAAACACTTAAACGTAAAGCTCGTTGTTTTAGATCAGTTATTTCTAATAATTCTTGACGTTGATGAAAACCTATAGGAATTTGCACTGCTATTGTATCTATAAGATGATCCAAATCGTTTAATCCTTTGAACATAGATAAAAGATCAGGAGATATTTTTTCGTTTAAAGCTGTATATTCTTTAAAAAGATCATATAAATTTCTCCAGATGGCTTGATTTTCAATTGTATCTTCTAATGGGGGAGAAACAATATTTTGATAATATGCGCTTAAGAAGTTTGATGTTTGCTCTATTTTATAAAATTTTGCTCTGTTTATACCTTCAATTAATAATTTATAACTGCCGTTTGGAAGTTTACCCATTTGCAATATTAATGCCCGCGTTCCTATTTGATAAATATCTTTTGATGTTGGAATTTCTATAGAATCGGATTTTTGAGCAGTTACAAAAATCTCCTTGGTTGCTTTAAAAGCATGTTCTACTGCTTTAATTGAAATGTCTCTTCCTACAACAACAGGAAGGATGCTTTTGGGTAAGGCAACCATATTTTTCAGAGGTAGAATAGGAAGAATATTTAAATTTCCCTCAACGTTAGGTTCTTGAATTTTATTGTTTTTATTTGTTACTTCCATGAATTCCTTGTTTTATAAAATTTTTAATTTAATTTTTTACTTTTTTTACTTTAGATTTAGTTAATTTTTTTGTAAAAATCGCCAAGTTATAATCATTAATAGTATTAGTATTTTTTGAATTATTAAACAACCTCCATGTTTTTAGGTTTTATAATTTGGTAATAGTTATTTCTCTTAGATATTTTAAGGCAAATTAGGCTTTTCTGCAAGGAAATCTATTTGTTTAAATTAATGCAAAAATATGTTTTTTTTTGCATAAAAGCTTAATTTTTAGACTTTCAATATTGCTTTTTACTGTTTTCAATTGACTTTTTAAGTTCTCCTTTTATATTCAATTATGAGAAAGTAATCAAAAATATTGTATTTTTTAGCCTAAAATTAGGAATAAATTAATGCAGTCTCAATTTATAGAAAATATCAAATCGCTCTGGTATATTAAAAAAGAATTTCGTCTTAAGGTATTTTTTCTTTCATTTACATTTTTATTAATGATGGCGTGTCTGGCTATTTGGAGACCTTTAAAGGTTTCGATTTTCGCAAAATTAGTGGGATCTGAATTTGTTCCTGATGCAAAATTGTATTCATTATTTTTCTTAGTTCCGTTAATTATTTTTTACTCAAAATTAGTAGATTGGCTAAGAAGACATCAGTTACTTTATTGTTTTGCCTTATTTCATGGCGTTGGGGGAATTGTTTTTTATTATTTATTAGCACATCCTGTGTACGGAATAGCTAATACAGATACTAGTCCAACCAGATTAACTGGTTGGTTTTTTTATTTTTTTATGGAGAGTTTTAATGCTTTTTTATCAACAGTTTTTTGGTCTTTTGCAGATTCTGTTAATAATCCCAAAGATGCTAAAAATTATTATGGTTTTTTTGTTTCAGGTTCCAAAATGGGAAGCATTATTTCAGCTGGAACTTTATACTTAACAATCACATATTTTAATGGTGGTGTGAAAGATTCAGTTCTTTTGCCTAATTCTCTTTTAATAGGAAGTTTTTTATTATTTGGTGCTGCGCTTTCAATTTATTTATTAATTAAGATGGTTCCTGGTTATTATATGCATGGTTATGAAGCTGCATATCAGATTGAAAAAAAGAAGCAACGAGAAAAAAAAAGTTTGCTTGAGACTTTTAAAGGATCAATTGAGGGATTATTGATTATTATTAAAAATCCCTATGTTTTGGGCATTTTTGCAATTATAATATTTTATGAAATTATAATTGTAATTTATGATTACAGAGTATTAAGATTTGCTGATTCTGTGTATAAAACAGCTGGTAGTTTGACAGCATATTATGCTTTATATTATTTATTAATGAATTTTGTTGGATTGATAATTTCATTTTTTGGAACAACTCCAATATTACGCGTTTTAGGAATACGCATTTCCTTATTTATTTTTCCTATTATATGTACTGTTGTTATTTTTACAACAATATTATTTCCGTCATCGATTGTTTTTTTAGGTGCTTTAATTTTGCTTCGTGCTATAAATTATGCATTTAATCACCCAACTAGAGAGGTTTTATACATACCAACAAATAAAGATATTAAGTTTAAAGCAAAAGCATGGACAGATGCCTTTGGTTCCAGGATAGCTAAGGGAATGGGTTCAGCATTTAATATTTCACTAAAAGGAGCTTCTCCTTTTTTTGCATTGATGACAAGTCTTTCTTTTAGTTTGGGATTGAGTTTTGCTTGGATTGTAGTTGTTTATTTTCTAGGAAAAACTTTACAACAAACGATTGACACCAAAAGTGTGATAGGTGAAGAACAAAAAACTGAATCTTAATTATTTCGATATTTTTAAATTGATAATTTCTACTTTTTTGTTAATCAAAAATAAAATTAAGGATAGCTTGTGATGCAAAAAGTTAAATTTTTGCATACTATTTTTGTTTTAAGAAAACAAGATCAAGCAGGGATTTATTACAATTTCATCAAACAGATTCTTTTAGGCATTACTTTTTTCTTTATTATCGCGACTTATTCAGTTATCCGTCCACTAAAAACAGCTGTATTTTTGGGGATGGTTGGTAAAGAATTTGTGCCGATAGCAAAAATTGTATCAATCATTATTTTATTTCCATGTTTAATTTTTTATGCAAGATTAGTCGATAAGCTCAAACGATATCAGGTTATGTGCTTTTTTTTGTTTTTTTATGTGGTAGCTTTGCTAATTACATCAATTATATTATTGCATCCAACAATTGGACTTAGCAATTCTGAAACTAATCAATATAGAATTTTTGGTTGGATATTTTATCTACTAATTGATTTGTTTTCTCCTTTGGTAGTTGCAACCTTTTGGGCATTTTCAAATTCAATTAATAATCCCGAAGATGCAAAAACAAATTATGGCAGAATTGTTGCATTTTCTAGAATTGGTGGAATATTTTCAACCTTTTTTTGTTGGCTTATTATTAAGAAAACATCTTTTTCTTTTGTATATACTATTCCTGCAATGTTAATTTGCATATCAGTTTTTTTAGTTTGTGCTACTTTTTGTATCACTAGGATAATCAAAAAAATTCCTAAGGAATTTTTGCGGGGATATGAAGCAGTTTATTTAGCTGAAAAAAATAGAAAGAAGGAGCAAGGAGGTTTATGGAGCGGATTAAAATTTATAATTACTCAACCATATGTATTTGGAATATTTGGTATTGTTTATATTTACGAAGTAATTTCAATTCTTACTGATTATCAAATGCAAGTTTTAATGTCTATTCAGGCTAAAAATATGATTAGTGATATGACTGCATTCATGTTTATGTATACAATGTCATTTCAGTTAGTTGGATTATTTTTTGCATTTTTTGGAACAGGATGGTTATTAAAAAAAATTGGTGTTAGCCTTAGTCTTTTCATCATGCCTATATCAATTATTATTTTCATGTTTATACTTTTTAATTTTCCTTCGTTGAATATTATTTTTGTAATAATGGTATTATTACGTGCTTTAAATTATGGCTTTAATGCTCCGGTTAAAGAAATTTTATATATACCAACAATAAGAGAAATAAAATTTAAATCAAAAGCTTGGATAGATTCTTTGGGTAAATCTTTATCAAAAACATCTGGTTCAACTTTTTCTTTTATTGCATATACAAATAATTATTTGCGTCTTATCAGGATGAATTCAATAATTGTTTTATTATTTTCTTTTATTTGGATTTTTATTGTCTTTGGTTTAGGTAAAAAATACACAAAAACTATAAAATGTGATCAAGTTATTGGTAGATAGATTGAAAAACTGAATTTTTTTTGAGTATTTAAACTTGAATTTTACGGCATTTTTGGTATGTTTTTTATAGTTAAATGTCGTTGAATCTTGCTTTTCATTATAGGTGGTAAAGTTGTTGTCTATATATAAAGACCAGATACCTGAAAAGCAATTGTTATAACCTAAAAAGGATAATCAAATGATCGATTTAAAAGATATGCTTAAAGCTGGTATTCATTTTGGACATAAAAGTTCTAGATGGTCTCCTAAGATGCGACCATTTATATGGGGAGAAAAAAATAAAATTCATTTAATCAATGTTGCAAAAACAGCCTTTTTAATGGAACGAGTAGGAAAATATTTAAATAATTTAGCTGCTGATGGAAAATCTGTATTGTGGGTTGGTACAAAAAAACCTGCTCAATCAATAATTAAGCAAGCATCTATTGAAACAAAGATGCCTTTTGTTATAAATAGATGGATTGGTGGTACTTTAACAAACTTCAATCAAATCAAAAAAGCTATAACAAGATTATTACATCTTAGAGATATACTAAAAAAACCGTCTGCTTTATACAAGAAAAAAGAACTCAGCATGATTCAAAAAGAAGTTGAAAGATTAGAAAAAAATATTGGTGGTATAATTGATTTGGATTTTCCACCTGCGGCAGTGATTGTTGTTGATGCTAAAAAAGAAAATTCTGCTGTTAAAGAAGCAATAAGCGCAAATATTCCTGTTGTTGCTATGGTTGATACTAATACGGATCCAACAGGAATAAATTTTATTATTCCTGCAAATGATGATTCTCCTCGTTCAATTGAATTTGTAATACATTATTTGTCTTCTTGCATTCAAGATGGTAAAAAATTATATAACGAAACAAAAAAGGAAGAATTAACTCGAAGTAAGACGGTGCAAGAAACTTCAAATAATAATACAATTGAACAAAAAAAAATTGATACGAAAATAAAAGCTAAAACCAAAACTCTTCCTTCGACTCCAACTGAAAAAACTGCAAAAAATGCGACTAAAGTTTCTTTGAAGGAGGAGATTGATAAAGAAAAAAAAGAGTCAAAAGAAGAAATTGAAAAAGTTAAAAAAAATGCTTCTAGTTCTGTTACAAAAAAGATCACACCAAAGAAGAGTGAAGATAACAAAAAAACTAACACTACAAAAAAAACTGTAAGTAAAAAAAACAAATAATTGGAGAGATGGCTGAGTGGTCGAAAGCGCACGATTGGAAATCGTGTATGTCCCGAGAGGGGCATCGAGGGTTCGAATCCCTCTCTCTCCGCCATTATGTTTTAAAAATATTTGAAAAATAATTGATATTTATTTGAAATTCATGTAAATTTCTAATTTTAGATTATATAGCAGGTACTTGTTTAGTTATTAATAAATTAAATCAAGTTTAAGGTTTTGTTATAAATTTGAGGAAAGGTAAGTTGATAAGTCACTAAATTCGTCAGGTCCGGAAGGAAGCAGCGAAAGTGATTTTGTCACTGTACTTTTCCTCTTTTTTTAGAGTTTCAAAGTTTTAATCCTTTTTTTTATAATTTTTCTTTAAATTTTTTTTGCTTATTTTGCAAAATTAAATTTCAGCAATGCCTTGATAAATGTTTGGATTTATGATTTTTATATTTATAAGTTTTTTTAATATAAAAGTAAGATTAAGTGTTTCTTGTAGTGTAATTTTATTTAATTTTATTTTTTCCAAGTTTGCATTATGAAGTTTTGTATTGGTCAGGTTGGCATTAGTTAAATCTGCGTTGGTTAAATTGACATTAGTTAAATTTGCGTTGGTTAAATCGGCATTACTTAAATCGGCATTACTTAAATCGGCATTACTTAAATCTGTGTAAGATAGGTTGGCGTTGTATAAATTTGCATTTTTCAAATTTGCATAACTAAAATTGGATCTGTTTAATTGAGCATTTTTAAAACTTGCATTTTTAAGTTTTGCCTTTTTAAACGATGCTAATCCCATCGAGGTATTATTTAAATTTGTTTTTGTTAATTTGGCATTATCAAAAATTGAAAAACAGCCAGAACTTTTGCTCATGTCACAATACGCTAAAATGCAGTTACTAAAATTTGCATTTGTTAAATCAGATTCAGATATGTGTGCTCTGGTTAAATTTGCAAAGCTGAAATTCGTATCCATGAGATTACATTCATTTAAATTTGCCCTTGTTAAAATGGCGTTTTGTAGTTTTGCAAACGCTAGATTTGAACATTGAAATGTTGTATAACTTAAATTTGAATTAGATAAATTTATACCTATGAGAATAGATCCTGGTATATAAAAACCTTCAAGATCAAGATTTGATAGATTTATATGACTTAAATCACTAAATGGATAATTAAGATTTCTTAGATCTATTTCTTTTATTTTTAAATAGATTGCTGTGATACATTCATTTAATTCATTAAGTTTGGTTGAATAAAAATTATATTGTTGAATCAAAAGTTCCTTTTTTTTATTTATATGTTCTATTATTTGTTGAAAAAGATTGCAATTTTCATTTGGAGTAAAATCAATAAAACATTCATATGTTATGATTATATTATTTAGTTGCTGAGGTTTTTTTTTATTAATTTTTGATGTTTTTTCTGTGATTTGATTTAATTTTTCTTTTTGTATTTCTATGTTACAGATTTTTGCTTCCAGTTCAATTTTTGTTTTTTCTTTAGGAACTAATTGTGAAAATAAAGAATCTATATTTATAGATTGTTTATCTAAAAATTTTAAATTCTGATTTTTTATTTGTGAATTGTTGCGATTTCTCTCAATGGGATTAAATTTTAATTGTTTTATACATATTACTAACAGTACTAAAAAAAAATATATACTTTTGGTTTTGAATGCTTTCATATTTAATTTTTTTATTTTTAAAAATTTTGCAAAACAATATTATTAAACTAAAATTACAATATATGTATTAATTTTGTTAATAAAAAAAATAAATTTATTTTTAATCATAATAGATGTGTGGGTTTAAGTTGTGCATGTAGATGAGATTGTAAGAGGGTTTTTATAGGTGCATACTAATTATTTATTTTTAAGATTTTTGGTTATATTTAATTTATTAAATTAAGTTCTTTTTGTTATTATTTAATGTTATAATATTAATACAAATTTGTGATAATAAAATTAGAAATAAGATATATTTTGAATTACAATGAACATAGATTTAAATCTTGCACGCAAATGGCGTCCTAAAAATTTTGAACAAATCATAGGTCAAAAAATTCCAGTCAAAATTCTGCAAAACAGTTTATTTTTAAAAAAATTATTTCCAGTTTATCTTTTTGCTGGTCAACGGGGTTGTGGTAAAACAACCACAGCCAGAGTCTTTGGTGCCGCTGTTAATTGTAAAAAACTAAATGCTTTTCAGAAAAATCCAACGGAGTTTAAAATTCCATGTCTAAAATGTGAATCTTGCTTTGCAATGTTACAGACAAATCATCCAGATTTCATAGAAATTGATGCGGCTTCTCATACAGGAGTTGAAAATGTACGCCAAATACTGGAGTCTTGTTCTTACATGCCTATTTTGGGTAAAAAAAAAATTTATTTAATTGATGAAGCTCACATGCTTAGTAAAGCAGCATTTAATGCTTTTTTAAAAGTTTTAGAAGAACCTCCATCGAATGTTTTATTTATTTTGGCAACAACTGAAAAGCAAAAGTTTCCGGAAACGGTTCTTTCGCGGTGTTTTCAGGTTATTTTTAAACTTGTTAGTAATCTTGATTTGGAAAAGCATTTAAAAAATATATGTATAAGAGAAAAAATTGTAATAGATCCAGACGCAATACAACTTATAGTACAGGATACTGAAGGTTCTGTAAGAGATGCCATAAATTTGCTTGAACGAGTTCGTTTTTCTTCTGAGAAAATAACTGCCAAAATGGTATTAAATGTTTTAGGAAAGATTAGTGAAAAGGAATTAATTGAATTATTTGAAATTTTGTTAAATCAGAAAACTCAAAAATTGATTGATAAGTTTAATTCAAATGAATTTCAAGATATAGATCCTTCAATTTTATGGTCTAACCTTATTAAATTTTGTAGAGCTTTAATTTGGATAAAGTTTCAGGCGAAACAACTTCCAAATCATTTTTCTGATCTTTCTACATTAAAACAAATGGCAGATAAATGTTCTGTAAATAGAATTCATGCTATTTTACAGTTATTTTGGACACAAGAAAGTATATTTTTAAGGACCCCACATAAAAGAATTTTTTTGGAAACCGTATTATTACAAGTTTGTAATCAAACAAACATTGCTGATTTAGATGAATTACTAAAAAATATTAATAATTTTAAAACAAACCGGGAAAATGTAGATTCTTCATCTTTAAAAAAAGAAACAAAAAAATCTAATTCTTTGTCTAAAAAAGGTTTTGAATCATATAGTGATATACCTGGTTACAAGTCTAAAACTGAAGTTTATACAAAAAATGAAATTAATGGTTATTCAGATTGGAGTAATTTTTTAAAAAAAATATCAAAACTTAAGGATCCATTATTATTTTCGATTTTAAATCAAGCAAATTTTTTAGGCAAAAATGCTCAAGATAAAGTTGTAAAAATTGCTTTAAATAATAATAGTTCATTTTTTAAAGACAAAATATTAGATAGTAAAAATTTATGGTTATCAGCTTTACAAGAAACATTTCCAGACTTTACAGGTTTTGATTTTATTTCTATAAAAAATAATGAATCCTTAACCCAAAATAACCCAAATTCATCAACTACAAAGAGAAATACATTCAATTTCAGTTTAAAATATAGCAAAAATTTTGTTGATATTTCAGATAGAGATAAATGGCCAAAAGCCAACTTGATAACGAAATATTTTCCGGGTAAGATTAAATTAGTTAGAAAATTGATATCTTAATAAAGTATAACGATCATAAATTATGAGTAAAAAACTATTTCATCTACCTAATGTATTACTTGTTGGCAGAACAAATGTAGGCAAATCGACTCTGTTTAATCGATTGATTGATAGTAAGAAAAGTATTGTGTTTGATCAAGAGGGCATAACTCGAGATTACATTCAAGAAACGATTTCTTGGGGGAATAGAAAATTTAATTTGATTGATACCGGTGGAGTATCATATAAAAAACCAACTGATTTTATTTCTCAAAAAATACAAGAAAAAGTTTTTCAATTATTTGAAAAAGCGTCATTAATTGTTTTTGTTTGTGATGTCAAAAATGGTTTGACACAAGAAGATCAAAAAATTGCCAAAATTTTGCATAAAACAAATAAACCGCTGATTTTAGTATTAAATAAGGCAGATAATATAAAGGCCTTAGAAGAAAATTTGTCCGATTTTTATAAATTAGGCATAAAAAACATCATTACAGTTTCTGCTATTCATGGACAAGGAATTGTAGATCTCTTAGATGAAATTGTAAAAATTATACCCAATGCTAAAGACGTTGAGGAAGAAGAAATTTCATCTTTTCGAATTGTAATTTTAGGCAAACCAAATGTTGGGAAATCTTCTTTAATGAATTTATTATTAAAAACAGAAAGATCTATTGTTTATGAACAAGCAGGAACAACACGCGAAGCGATAACAGAGAATTTTATCTTTGCACAAGATCTTATACAAATAACCGATACGGCAGGAATTAGAAAACAAAGTAAAATAAAAGAAGATATTGAATCATTAATGATTAAAAGTTCACTTAGCGCAGTAAGACAGTCCGATTTGGTTTTGCTAATTGTTGATGCTTCTCAATTAAAATTGAGTGATCAAGAATTAAAGCTATTATTTTATACTTTTGAACAAAAAAAATGTTTAATTCTTGTTTTTAATAAAACGGATTTATTAACACCTCAGGATCGTGAAGAATTAGAATATTCTTTAAAGGAATACGATTTTATTTTAAAAAAAATTCCTATAATTTGGATTTCCTGTAAAAGTAAAAAAAATGTTCATAAAATTTTTAGGGAAATTGAAAAAATTAAAAAAAGATTAAATCAAAAATTTGATCGAACAGAAATAACTGAATTAATTAAAGAACAATTAAATAGAAAACCCATGTATCATAAGACTAATTTGATAAAAATTAGTAAAGTTATTCCTGTTAATAAATTTAAAATTCCAACTTTTATAATCTTTGCAAATCATCCTCAATGGATAGGGGAATCTCAATTAGGGTTCTTAGAAAATACTCTTAGAAAAAATTATGATTTAAAAGGTTGTCCTATAAAATTTGAAGTAAGAAAATAATTATGATCTTTCTTACTGTAAAAAATTTGAGCAAGACTTTTGGAAAGAAACTAATTTTAAAATCGATTTCTTTTGAACTTAATAGTGGGGAAGTTGTAGCTCTTTTAGGTCCTAATGGAGCAGGTAAAACAACTTTGCTTCGAACTATTATAGGGTTATTAAAGACACCAAAATATGATTCTGATTTAAATAATATTTGGCTGGAAAATCAACTTATTAATAAGTGGCCAATATTTAAAAGAGTTGAAAATGGATTATTATATTTGCCACAACAAACATCATTATTTAGAGAAATGACAGTTTTGGATAATTTAAAGTTAGTGTATGAATATCATAATTATTGGGCTGATAACTTTAAATTAAAAAAAAATCGCTGGAAAATATTCGAAGAAGAGATGGATCGATGGTTGGCAAAAACAGATTTAACTTCTTGCAAAAAACAATTAGCTGGAAATTTATCCGGTGGACAAAAGAGAAAACTTGAGGTGGTGCGATCAATTTTAATGCATCCGAAAGGGATTATGTTAGATGAGCCCTTTGCGGGAGTAGACCCTAAATCTATTTATGAGTTAAGAAAAATTTTTGTTGATATGGCTGAAAAGAATAATATTGCTGTATTAATTTCTGATCATAATGTTGAGCAATTATTATCTATAGCTACAAGAATATATGTTGTAATTGATGGTTGTGTGGTAACCTCTGGAGGAGTGGAAGATATTGTTAATCATAATTTTACTAAAGAAATGTATCTTGGTAAGCAATTTTATTCTGAGTTTTTAAAAAAGGATTTATAAGCTTTTAGGTATAATTTCAAGCTTTTTTATTTTTATAAACATGATATAATTCTAAAAAAATTGAATTTGAGAAATATTTAAATTAGGGAGTTTAGAGTAATATGAATAGAAGAATTACCTTTCATGAAATGGATCATTCCAAACCAATGGAAAATCATATCAATGAAAAATTGAATAAAATTGAAGAACTTATAAAAGATCCAGAATGGGCTACACCAAAATATGTGGAACTTTTTTTAAATGCACATCCGTTGCATCCTCATCATGAGGTGGAACTTATTTTAAAAACACCTCAATTTAATCTTGTTACACAAGATAAAGGCACAGAGATGTATGTTGTCATTGATAATGTTATAGATAAAATGGTAAGATTATTAAAAAAAGAGAAACAAAGGGTTTTAGATAAAAAACAAAAGGTGGAAACAGAAAAAAATGAATTTGCAGATGATAAATATACACTATAAGTATTTTTAAACATCATTTTTTTGTCACTCAGATAGTTTTTTAATTAAAAAGTTGATGTATTTATAAAAACTTAAATTAATAGTTATTGATTTTGGAAAGAATATTTTTTAGATTTTTTTTAAAACAATAACTGAATTCCCACCGCCAAATCCAAAAGAATTTGAAATTGCGTATTCACATTTTTTATCTCTAGCATAGTGCGGGATATAATCTAAGTTACATTCATCATCTGGATGATCTAAATTTATTGTGGGAGGTAATGTTTCATTTTTTAGTGCTAAAGCTGTTAAAGAAATTTCAACCCCTCCTGCAGCACCAAGCATATGTCCAGTCATTGATTTTGTACTACTTACTAAAGCTCTATTTGGATTTTTGGGTGATATATGGTCTAAAAAAACATTTTTGAGAACTTTTGTTTCAATGATATCGTTCATTTTTGTTGAAGTTCCATGAGCATTGATATATCCAATTTCATTTTTATTAATTTTTGCATCTTTGAGTGCGACTTGAATTGCTTTTATCGCTCCTCTTCCTTCAGGATGCATGGCTGTTATATGATATGCATCAGAAGTTGATCCGTAACCTACAATTTCTGCATAAATATTAGCCCCACGTTTTTTTGCTAAATCCATTCTTTCTAATAATAAAATTCCGGCTCCTTCACTCATAACAAAACCCGATCTATCCTTATCAAAAGGTCGACATGCTTTTTCAGGTTTTTTTTTCCAGTGAGTAATAGCTCTCATGTTTCCAAATGCGGCAATTGAAAGAGGTGTGATTGAACTTTCTGTTCCACCCGTTAACATATAATCTGCGTAACCATCTCGAATCATTCTAAATGCATTTCCAACAGAATCACCACTAGAAGAACAGGCATTTACAATAGAACAAGTTGGTCCTTGTAAATTATGTTCCATACTTAAATGTGCAGCTGCTTGATTTATAATTGATTGTGGAATTAAAAAAGGGGAAACTCTTTTTAACCCTTTTTTAATTAAACAATCTTTGCCTGTTTCAATTGATTGAATTCCTCCAAAACCAACACCGATGCTTGTACCAAAGCGTTCTCGGTTGACTGGGAGTTCTTTGGAAAGACCTGAATCTAAAAGAGCTTCTTTACCTGCTATCATTGCTAAATGAATGAAGCGATCTGTTTTGCGTTGGTTGTTAAAAGAAAAAACTTTATTTAGTATTTCTTTTTCATTTTTAACTAATCCAAATACTTTACATGGATAATCTTTTAATTCATCTTTTTCTAAAAAACTTAATCCTGATTTTCCTTTTAATAATAAATTCCAGGTTTCGATAGTATTATTTGCTATTGGATTTATAAGACCAATACCTGTTATTGCAACTTTCTGTTTTTTAGACATAAATTACTTTGTTCGTGCTTCATGTATATGATCTATAGCATCTTGAACAGATTTGATTTTTTCAGCGTCCTCATCTTTAATTTCGATTCCAAACATCTCTTCAAAGCTCATGATCATTTCTACAATATCAAGCGAATCGGCACCCAAATCTTGAAAGGTTGCTTCAACTTGTATATTTTCTACTGG
Organism: Candidatus Babelota bacterium; assembly: GCA_014730005.1. Taxonomy (GTDB): domain Bacteria; phylum Babelota; class Babeliae; order Babelales; family UASB340; genus WJIY01. The sequence continues at coordinate 34,156 of WJIY01000043.1, forward strand.
AATATTTAATTTGTCAGAAATTATATCAACCACTTTTTGAAAAGTATCTTCTTTTGAAAAAGCCATAAAAAAATCTCCTAAATTTTGAGTTATTTTTTTAATAAATTATTTTTTAAATGAATTAGAGAAGTTTTTATCATAGCGAAAGTTGAGATTTTTTCCACCTTTTACTTAATAAAATTAACGCGAACTCGATAATTGTTTTGCAACAAAATAGACTATAGATCCACTTCTTTTGCTAATTTAACGCAAGCATGAAATAAGAAAAGTTTGATTAAGAACTATTCTCCTTTTGCTCTAGGTAATTTTCGAAACCCTGTATCCCTTGATACATTCGTCTTCACTAAAGCTATGACGGACAAGTGTTGCAAAGCGTCACATTCGGGATGATCTTTTGATACGATTTTGCAAAAACAAAAATTACTCAGGATGATCGAGTAAGAAAATTATATAAAAGGGTTAATAGAATGGTTTTATTAGTTGTCGAATTAATGTTAAATTAATATGGTTGATATGTTTTAGCTTAAAAATATATCAAAAACGCTGTTTTATTATTTTTTGTTGATTGGTATAATAATTTTACGTCAAAGCTATTGATCACAAATAAGTTCATATCAATTCTGATGTTTCATATTGAAGGATTACAATGGCAGTAAAAAAAAAATTAGATGAGCAGTCTGTTTATTCGTTAACAGAAGATGAAGTTCGATTAAAAAAAGTTAAGCAAATGATTGGGCAAGGTCGTAATCCCTGGCCATATTATGAACCTGTATCAAGTACATGTAAGCAAGTTATTAAAGATTTTGAAAAAAAAATTTCTGATTTAACAGAATATACGCTTGCAGGACGATTGATGTCGGTCCGAGAACATGGAAAAACTATTTTTGCCAATATTCAAGATAGATCGGGGAATATTCAACTTTATATACGTGAAAATGATTTGGGAGAAGAAAGGTTTAAATATTTTCAGAATATGATTGATCTTGGAGATATTATTTGGGTTAAAGGTTCTGTATTTAAAACAAAAATGGGTGAAATTACTTTAAAAGTTCAAAATTTAAAGCTTTTGAGTAAATGTTTGCATCCATTACCAGATAAATTTCATGGATTAGTTGATATTGAGCAAAAATATCGTCAAAGGCATTTAGATCTTATTAGCAATTCAGAGAGTAAAGAAAAATTTATAAGGCGTTCAAAAATTGTTCAATCAATACGTGAATTTTTGCTCAATAAAGATTTTTTAGAAGTAGAAACGCCGATGCTGCATCCAATTGCGGGCGGTGCGATGGCAAAACCTTTTGTTACTCACCATAATGCGTATGATATGGATTTATTTTTACGTATTGCACCAGAGTTATATTTAAAAAGATTAGTTATTGGAGGATTAGAAAGAGTTTTTGAAATTAATAGAAATTTTAGAAATGAAGGCGTTTCCACAAAACATAATCCTGAATTTACAACGCTTGAGTTTTATATGGCTCATGGTGATTATAAAGATGGAATGGAGCTTACCGAAAAATTAATTAATTTCGTTGTGAAAAAAATTTTTGGAACAAATAAAATAAGATATCAAAATATGGAGATTGATTTTTCTGCTCCATTTAAACGTTTAACAGTTGAAGAATCGCTTATTCAACTTGGAGGGTTTTTGGCAGATCAAATAAGTGAAAAGAATATTGATAAAACCATGCATCGACATGCAATTGAGATTGGAAAACATGCAGGATATGGGGCAAAATTATTTGCACTTTTTGAGCAAAGAGTTGAAAATAAATTAATACAACCAACTTTTATTATAGGATATCCAGTTGAAGTTTCACCTTTAGCTAAAAGGGATGAAAAAAATTCTGAGATAACAGCACGATTTGAACTTTTTGTTGCAGGCATGGAGCTTGCAAATGGTTTTACTGAATTAAATGATCCATTTGATCAGGCAGAAAGATTTAGGCAACAGGTACAAGCAAAAGCTGCAGGAGATCAAGAAGCACAAGATTATGATCAGGATTATATAAAAGCTTTAGAATATGGTTTACCACCAACTGTTGGTGTTGGTATTGGAATTGATCGTTTAGTTATGTTTTTAACCGATACACCTTCTATTAAAGATGTTATTTTGTTTCCTACAATGAAAAAAATTGAAGAATAAAGATAAGGCTCTTTTATGAACCCGCAAAAAACTGTATATGTGGGCGAACCAATTAAAGATATTAGTGAAAAATTTGAAATTTTTAGGGGGCTGAAATATCTTTGGCGATTAAAAAAAACAGATCATAATTTAATTAAAAAAGTAGCTTATGATTATAATTTAAGCTTTCCCATTTCTCATGTTTTAGCAAGTCGCGGTTTTATACAAAAAGGACAGATTGATTCTTTTTTGTTTTCTTCTTATGAAAAAGATGTTTTTTCTCCTCTTTTGTTTAAAGATTTAGATTTAGCTTTATCAAGAATTAATGCTGCAATTGATAAAAAAGAAAAAATACTTATTTTTGGTGATTATGATGTTGATGGTATAACTTCAACAGCTCTTTTATTGATTGCATTAAAACCTCTTGGTGCAAATATAAATTTTTATTTACCTAATCGTAAAAAGGATGGGTATGGGCTTTCGGAGAAAATTGTAAAACAAGCATATCAAAATGGTTATAAATTAATTATAACTGTTGATAATGGTATTTCTGCTATTAATTCTGCACAACTTGCGTATAAATTGAAAGTTGATTTGATTATTACAGATCATCATAGGCCACAAGATAAGTTACCTCATGCTGTGGCTATTGTAGATGCTAATCAAAAAGATTGCACTTATCCTTATAAAGACTTAGCTGGAGTTGGAGTTATTTTTAAGTTGGTTAGTATTATTTATCAACAAAGAAATTTAACCTTGCCTGAAAAAGTTTATGAACTTTTAATGCTTGGAACTGTTGCAGATGTTGCGCCATTACTTGGTGAAAATAGATATTGGGTACGTTATGGTTTGGGAAAAATAAATAAAAAAAGAAGTTTGGCAATTAAGGTATTGGCCAAAAATAGTAATTTAAATAAAAAAATCTTAGACTCCCTGGATATTGGATTTATGATTGCTCCTCAATTAAATGCTCTTGGGAGACTAGATGATCCTCGGGATGCGGTTAGGTTTTTAGTTAGTTCTAATACTTGTGAGATTGAAAAAATTGGTGATATTTTAAAAAATATAAATGAAACTCGCAAAATGTTAGAGCGAAAAATTTTTGAGGATATAGAATTTGCTATTTTTGAAAAAAATATAAATCTTGAAACAGAAAATGTAATTGTTGCTGCAAATTCTCAATGGCCAGTGGGTATTATAGGTTTAGTAGCGGGAAAATTAATGCATAATTATGGAAAACCTACTTTACTTTTTCATTTAAATAAGGATGGAGTTTTAAAAGGTTCATGTCGTTCTATTTTGGAATTTAATATTTTTGATGCATTAAATGAGAATAAGGAACTTTTGATTAATTTTGGGGGGCATTCCTTTGCTGCAGGATTAAAATTAAAAAAAGAAAATTTACCAAAATTGAAAGAAAGACTGGAACATAAAATTGTTAGAGAATTGGCACCAGAGGATTTGATTCCTAAAATTGAGCTTGACGCAGAAATTGATTTATCTGAATTAAAATTAAATTTATTAAATGATTTGTGCCGATTAGAGCCTTTTGGTAATAAAAATGAACAACCTGTTTTTATAATAAAAAATGTTACACTTTTAAAAGCTCCAATGTTATTAAGAGAGAGGCATGTAAAATGTGTTGTTTTTTCCCAAGGTGTTATAAAACCAGTTATATTTTTTAATCGTCCAGATTTATATCCTATTTTAAATAATATTGGGGATAAAACTTTTAATATTGCTGCTTATATTTCAAAAAGCGAATGGAATGAAAAAATTAATATTGAATTGCAGGGTTTAGATATTGCAACTCAATAATTTTAAGGGTATTAATTATGATTATTACAATTGATGGGCCGGCTGGAAGCGGTAAAAGTACTGTTGCCAAACAATTAGCAAAAGAACTTGATATTTATTATTTATATACGGGACTTTTATATCGTGCCGTTGCATATATATTAGTAGATCGTTTTAAAAAAAAAGTTGATAATTTATTAAAATCAGAAGATTTTGTATTTATAAAAAATATTTCTTATAAATACATTCTTAATAAACCTCGAGTATATTTTAAGTATGAAAATATTTCTATGTACTTACAGGATTCGAAATGGGATCAGCCAGCATCGATTATAAGTTCCAATAAAATGGTAAGAAAATTATTAATTGATACGCAAAGAGATGTAGCAAAAGATTACGATTTAATTGCGGATGGACGTGATTGTGGTTCGGTTATATTTCCTAATGCAGATTATAAATTTTTTTTGACAGCGGATTTAGAGACGCGCGCTTTAAGAGTTTTTAATGACAAACAACGTTTAAGTAATAAAGATTCATTTGAAAAGGTTAAAGAAGAACTTGAAATTCGAGATCGTAGAGATAAAGAGCGCAAGGTGGCTCCATTAATGGTGCCTGATGACGCAATAATTATTGATAATTCAAAAATGAATAGACAAGAAACTATTGATGAATTTTTGAGATTCATAAATATGTAAAAATTTTTAAAATAATCCTTCGTTTAAGCTGTGATTATTTAGAGAAGTTTTGTTGCCAATTTAGCCAATTCACTACGTTCGCTTTTTTCAAGGAAAACGGTTCCAAATATAGGTTGCCCTTTTAGTTTTTCAGTTGTTACAGTAAGTCCATTGCTACTAAAGTCTAAATAGGGTGAATCTATTTGAAATGGATCTCCAGCGAGAATGATTTTGGTGCCTTCTCCTGCTCTGCTTACAATTGTTTTTACTTCGTGTGGGTTAAGATTTTGTACTTCATCGATAAAAACAAATTGATAAGGAATTGATCGACCTCGCATATATGTAATTGCTTCTAAGCTTAAGATCCCTTTTTCTTCCAGTAATTCTGCCATAGATTCTTTTTTTTCGCCTTTTTCTTTCAGAACTTTTTTTCGACGTCGTTTGTGCTTTTGTGTTGCTAAATATTCAAGATCTTTTTGGTCTATAAGACTAAATATAAATTCCAAGTTATCATAAACAGGTTGCATCCAATAGCGTAATTTTTCTTTGACCTCACCGGGTAAATAACCAATATCTGCACCTAGGGCAATAACTGGTCGAGTTATTAGAAATCTTCGATAAAGATGTTCTGTTGCGACTTTTTGTAATCCCATAATAAGAGTTAAAAATGTTTTTCCTGTTCCAGCTGCTCCTACAAGTGAAATAATTTTAACATTGTCATCTCTTAAAAGATCTAATGCCATAAGTTGTTGGGGATTTTTTGCTTCAAAATGTGCGATGATTTGTGGATTTTTGACTTCTATGAATTTTTTACCTCCAAGATACCGAAATAATTTATTATTTTCAGGATTATTTTCACTTTGAAGAACTAAGAATTCATTTGGATATAATTCACCAAGAAAAATATTATTTTGTTGTAGAGTTTCTGGTAATTTATTAACCGTCATTTTTCTGATTTCATTTGAAGGCAAAATGACGCTTTTCCAGCCTTTGTAAAATTCTTCTGTTCGGACTTTATCTTTTTTATAATCTTCTGCCATTAAGTCAAGTGAATCTGCTTTGACTCGTGAATTAATATCTTTTGTTATAAAAGTAACTTGATAACCTTCATTTACTAAATCTTGAACAGTTTGTAATATTAAGTTGTCTACAACGTCACCGTATGGTTGAATTTCAACATCTAGTTTAGGTGTTGGTAAAACTTTTAATATAGAATTAGTTTCTCTACCGATTTTAACGCCATCATTTAAAGATCCCCTTTGGCGGAGTTCATCTAGTGTTCTGATTACTTCTCTACAATTACGTCCATTTTCTCCAGTATTACGTTTAAAAGTATCAAGTTCTTCTAAAACAACAAATGGAATTCCCACAGTTACATTTTTAAATGTAAAAATTGATTCACTATCGTATAAAAGAACGTTTGTGTCTAATACAAAAACCTTTTGATAATTATTATTATTTTTACCTGGGGTATTATTTATATCTTTTGCTTTACGCCCATTTTGCATAATATTTATCTCCTTTCTTTTATTAATTTGCACTTAAATTGGAGTTATTTTATTATCTTATTGTTTTTAATCATTTTAAAGTATAGATAAGTGGGTATTTTTTTTATACAAATTAAATGTTTACCTGTTGTAGGTTTAAAGTAGGAGCTTTATATGAATAGTAAAAGATTAGATAATCTTAGACATTCAGCTGCACATCTTTTAGCACAAGCGGTTTTGGAACTTTATCCGGGAACAAAGCTTGCTATAGGTCCTACAACACAAGTAGGCTTTTTTTATGACTTTTTACCAACACAAAATTTCAAAGAAGAAGATTTATCAAAAATAGAAAAAAAGATGCATGAGCTCGCAGAAAAAGATTATAAAATTATTGGTAAACAGATTTCAAAAGATGAGGCTCGAAAATTGTTTAAAGACAATCAATTTAAATTAGAGCTTATTAATAGCATTGCAGATGATACTGTTGGAGTTTATTGCCAAGGAGATTTTTGTGATCTTTGTAGAGGTGGTCATGTTGAGTCAACAGGTAAAATAAAACATTTTAAGCTTACAAATTTGGCAGGTTCTTACTGGAGGGCTGATAAAGATAATCAAGCATTACAGAGAATTCATGGTGTTGCATTTGAAACAAAAGATGATTTAGATAAATATTTAAAACAAATTGAAGAAGCAAAAAAATATGATCATCGTAAGTTGGGAAAAGAACTTGGATTATTTTCTTTTCATTCAGAAGCACCAGGTACAGCCTTTTTCCATCATAAAGGTTTAATTTTATTTAATAAGTTAATTGAATACATGCGCCATATGTTAAAAAAAGATTACCAAGAAGTGAGGACACCTTTGATTTTAAAAGAATCTTTATGGAAAACTTCTGGGCATTATGACAATTACGAAGATAAAATGTATTTTTCAAAAAAAGAAGACGATACATATTGTGTTCGTCCAATGAATTGTCCTGGTGGGATTTTAATTTTTAAAGAAAAACCACATTCTTATAAAGAATTGCCTATTAGAATGGCAGAATTTGGTTTGGATTATAGATATGAACTTTCCGGTGTTTTGCATGGTTTATTTAGAGTTCGTGGTTTTACTATGGATGATGCTCATGTTTTTTGCATGCCGGAACAAGTTGAAGATGAAGTTTTCAAATTAATTGAGCTTGTTAAAAAAGTTTATAATAAATTTGGTTTTGAAAAATTAAATATGGCAATTTCTACAAGACCAGAAAAATATATAGGGGATCCAAAACTTTGGGATGAAGCGACCGATGCATTAAAAGGTGCATTAGATAAAAAGGGTTTTGAATATAAAATTCAAGAAGGGGAAGGAGCATTTTACGGTCCAAAAATAGAGATTGTTATCGAAGACAATATGGGACGTGAATGGCAATGTGGAACAATTCAAATTGATTTCTTTTTGCCTAAAAATTTTGAATTAGAATATATAAAATCTGATCAAACCAGGGAAATTCCTGTTATGATTCATCGAGCAATTTATGGTTCAATTGAAAGATTTTTAGGAATCCTTGTTGAACATTACAAGGGGCGCTTTCCATTTTGGATTGCACCTGTTCAAGCTCGAATTTTAACAATTACAGATGAACAAAAAGGATATGCACAAAAAATATATGAAAAACTTTTTGATGCGGGAATTCGAATTGAATTAGATGAATCAGGAGATCAGATTTCTGCACAAATAAGAAATGCGCAACTTCAAGAAATTCCTTGGATGCTTGTTGTTGGTAAAAAAGAGCAGGAAAAAGAAACTGTTGCTTTAAGAACTCTAGATGGCAAACAAGAATTTGGTATTAAAGTTGATGAGTTAATTTCAAAAGCAAAAAAATTAAATAAATTTTAATTTAAAAAATTATCTACTTTTTTCAACTCCAATTCTTTTGCAAAACTTTTTTATTGCACACTTGCTACACCAAGGCGAAGTAGGTGTGCAAATATTTTGTCCCCATTTTACTAAAAGTTCATTAAATTCGATCCAGTAATTTTGCGGCACAATTTTTTTTAGAGTAGTTTCTGTTTCTTCAGGATTTTTTGTACCTACTAGTCCTAACCGATTTGATATCCTATGGACATGAATATCAACACAGATGCTTGGTACCCTATAAGCCACCCCCAAGACAAGGTTGGCAGTTTTTTGTCCAACTCCGGGCAATTTTAATAGAGATTCTCGATTTGCGGGAACTTTTCCATTGTATCTATTTAAGATTCCGTGTGAAACTTGATGTAAAACTTCAGCCTTATTTTTGTGAAATCCTATTTTGAAAATAATTTTTTCTAATTCATCTTGAGATAGGCTTAAAATTTCTTGAGGTGTTTTTGCAATTTTCAATAGAGTGTGACAAACATTAATTGTGACAATATCTTTGGATCTTAGGCTTAAAAGACAACAAATTAGAATCAAAAAGGGATTTTTGCCATATTTTTTTATTATTTGTTCGATTAGTGTTGGTGAAAAGTCCTTAGTTTCTTGTTTTAATATTTTTATAATTTTTTTTATTGAGCTCATTTTTTTCTCTTTATATATTTTATTTTAATCATATAATTTATTTAATTTAACATTTAGTAACATGGAAAAAAACATAATATTTATAGATTCAAAGCTTCAAACATTACCAAAACTCTATGGTTTTGTTTTTTATATGCTTATCGAATTTTATGTAAATATTTAATTAATTTTATGGGAGGTATCAGTGGATATTAAATTATTTAGAAATAAAATTAAGGATTTTTTAATTTTTTTAGAAGTTGAAAAAAATGTGTCAGATAATACTATCAGGGCATATCAATGTGACTTAAAACAAATTGTTGCTTTTTGGTTAAAGTTAAATGAAAAAGAAAAAAATAAATTTACTTTTAGAACTATCATGAGAAGATATATTTTATCTTTATTTTATAAAAAGATGTCAAAAGCTTCTTTGGCTAGAAAGCTTTCGTGCTTACGATCTTTTTCGTTTTATTTAATTGACAATGGAATTAAATTAAATATTAATTTTAAAGCTCCCAAATTGGATAGAAAATTACCTATTACATTATCTGTTGATGAAATTTTTTATTTACTTGATTCTATAAAAAATGAAGATTTGCCAACAAAATATCCCTATAGAGATAAAGGATTACTTGAGTTAATTTATGCAACAGGAATTAGGTGTTCTGAATTGGTTAAAATAAAGTTGTTAGATATTGATTTTGAAGATAAAGCAATTAGGATTTTGGGGAAAGGAAAGAAAGAAAGAGTTGTTCTTTTTGGCAATAAAGCAAAAATAATTTTACAAGAATATATTAACATTGAAAGACCTTTATTATTAAAAAAAGATGTAAATGATTATTTATTTTTGAATTATAGAGGCGAAAGATTAACTGCGCGGTCTGTACAGCGAATATTTGAAATGTTTAGAAAATTTTTAAATATCGATCGTAAACTTACACCACATAAAATACGACATTCTTTTGCAACTCATCTTTTAAATCAAGGAGTTGATTTGCGAATAATTCAGGAATTATTGGGACATAAAACTATTGCAACAACTGAGATTTATACTCATGTCTCATCTCAGCAGCTTGCTGAAATGTGTGATGAAAAACATCCTTTAAATGGACAGGATGATCTTGTTTTGGGTGGAAAGTAAAAAGGAATTTAATTATTAAAAATCATAGTTTAATTGTTAGAAGAAAAAAGATATTGCAAATATTATATGCTTTTTTAGGTTTTATTTTTCTGATTATTTTAAGACTTGCTTATTTACAAATTAATCAATCAGAAATATTTTCGGACTTAGGGCAAAAAAATTTTTTAATAACAGAAGTTGTAGTTCCGCAGCGTGGAAATCTAGTGGATAGTCAGGGCGTTTTATTGGCATCAAATCGGCCCGTGTATGATTTATATTGGGAAGGTTCGGGAAATAGGTTATTATCCGTTGAACAACAAGAATTAATTAAAAAATTAAAAGATATTTGTCAAATTAAACTTGATTCACATATAGAAAAAATTAAAAATGCAGAAAAATATGTTCGAAAAATTTTATTAAAAGAAGGTATTTCTTTTGATCAGCTATGTAAAATTTGTGAATTATGTGTTACGTGTTCAAATCTTATTATTTTAAGTAGATTTAAAAGAATTTATCCATATAAAAATTTGGCGGGACATGTTTTAGGTTATCTAAGCAAACATGAGCAAGATTATTCGTCAATAGGGCTTTATGGTTTAGAGCGTTTATTTCAAGATAGATTAAAAGGAGAAGTTGGATATATTTTAAATACAACTAATTCTAAGGGGCGAAAATTAAATCAAAAACAATTAAAAGATCCAAAATCGGGTGATGATATTAAATTGACATTAGATTATAAATTACAAATTATTTCAGAAAATTTATTTGAAGAAGGACAATCAGGAGCATTTATTTTGATGAATCCTTTTGATGGCTCAATTAAATCATTAGTATCTTATCCTAATTTTGATCCTAATATGTTTTTAGAGCCTATTTCGCAAGGAGAATGGGAAGAAAAATTTTCTGTAGATAAACCTTTATTAAATAGAGTAACAAATGCCATGTATCCACCAGCTTCAATTTTTAAGTTGATAACGTTTGCGGCAGGTTTAGAAGAAAAAGTTATTGATAGCAATTCTAAATTCAATTGTAAGGGTTTTACTAAATTTTGTGGAAGAAATTATCATTGTATCCGTCATTGGGGTCATGGAGAAATAGATGCGAGTGCAGCTTTGGCTTATTCATGTAACATTCCGTGTTACGAAATTGGTTTAAAAATAAAAATTAATCAGTTGGCAGACTATGCATATAGATTTGGTTTAGGACGCAAAACGGGTTTATTATTACCAGAGAGTAGCGGTTTAATGCCAACATATGAGTGGAAAGTAGCACATAAAAATGAACCTTGGTGGAAGGGTGAGACATTATCGGCCTGCATAGGACAAAGTTATATTCAAGTAACCCCGTTGCAAGTTGCAAGAATGATATCTGGAATTTGTTCTGGGTATCTTGTTAGACCCAGAATATTGCAAGATGAAATAGTGCAAACAGAAAAACTTGAAATCACAGAAGAAACGTTGGATTTTTTGCGTGGCGCAATGAAAGATGTGGTTGTAAGAGGTTCGGCTAAAATACTAAATAAATTAAAAGATTTTGATATTTATGCAAAAACGGGAACAGCTCAAACAAGTAGCTTACAAGCAAAAAAAATTTCTAAGGAGCAATTGGAACATGCTTGGTTAGCATCTTTTTTTCAGTATAAGGATGAAGATCCTCTAATTATAGTTGTTTTAGTTGAAAATGTTGGTTCTGCTGAACCAGCAAAAAAGATAGCTGCACGATTTTTTATAGAATATAAAAAATTAAAAGAAAAAGATTTTTATGTATAAAAAAATTAAAGCCGCTTTTTTTGATAGAGATGGAACTTTAATTAAAGATGTTTCTTATTTATCTGATGTTAAACAGATTGAGGTATTGCCGGGGATTATTAAATTTTGTTTATTTTTACAAAGTTTAGGCTACAAATTATTTGTTATTACTAATCAATCTGGAGTTGCAAGAGGTTATTTTGATGAGCAATTTGTTGAAAAAACACATCAATATTTATTTGATATTTTTAAAAAAAAAGGGATTGTTTTTGAGAAATTTTATTATTGTCCTCATCATCCAATAGATGCTGTTATTAAAAAATTTCTAATTAATTGTTCTTGTAGAAAACCGAAACCGGGATTGTTGTTAAAAGCAGCTGAAGAATTTAATATCGATTTAAAAAGCTCTTTGATGTTTGGTGATAGAAGTGTAGATATTGATACTGGAAATACAGTAGGCTGTAAAAGTTTTTATATTAAAAATTTTATTATTAATAATTTTAATAAAATAGAATTTGAAAAAATGATTTGTAAAAAAGGAAGTTTATGAATAAAGATGTGCCTATTTCTAATTCATCTAAATTTAAAGGAAATGCCTTATTATTTTATGTCTTGGATATTGGAGATGAAATTGATTTAGAAAAAATTCATAAAAAAGGGTTGATTAATGTAAAAACGACACCGTTATCTCCATATTTCAAGAATTATCATAGGCCCTTATCGTTTTCGCTATCTGCAAATCAAAAAAATTATGATCAAGAACTTCAAGAAAATGTTGAGGGTGGCCAGGCTACATGCTTGATGAGTAAAATTCATAATTTTGGTGTTATTTCTTTTTGCTATAAAGTATCTTTTTATGATTCTTTGGAGGGACTTAAATTAAAACTTATTGAGATAAGTAATTTGTTGAGTCAAAAAAGTAAAAAAGATGCCAAGTTAGTATATGAAAAAATTTTACCTACGATTAAAAAGCCTCGTTTTTATAATTTGGATAATTTTTATTTTGCAGTTCAAGTTGATCCTTTGTCGGGTGAGGTAGATCCGCATAAGTTTAAAGAAAGTTTTGGACGAGAGATTGCTTCATTATTGCGTCTTGAGACAGAAAGCTTATCTTCTTATCAACTTAAAGAAATTTTATCAGCGACAACAGGATATTCGGGTGAAGATTTCATGATAATAGATACGGAAGCATCGTTTATTTATGATGATGAATATTATGAGGTTTTAGAATTTTTTGAATTTGCAAATATACAGTTATTAGAATTACGGTATTTTGATCGAATTTTAGATGAAAAATTAAATTATTTTTACATGCAAAAACATTACAAAATTCCTTTAAGTGCATATATTCCTTTTTTAGGTGAGAAATTTTTGCATGTTTTTATATTATCGCAGATTAAAGTTGATATTTCTGTTATTACGGAACGTTTGGAGTATAGTATAAAAATGGCAGGAGATACTTATTTTACAGAGGTTTACTCAATTTTGAGTGATCAATTGTCGTTAAAAGACTGGAGAGATTCAATAAATAAAAAACTTGAAATTATTAATGATATTTACACAGTATATCAAGATCGATTAGATATTATTCGTGATGAAATTTTAACAACAGTGATAATTATTTTGATAATAATTGAAGCAGCAATAGCTTTTTGGAAGTAAAAAAAGGCAATCACATGGAAAAAATTAAATTTGGAAAATATGTAGTTGAAATATCTAATAAAGATAAAATTTTATTTCCAAAAGCAAAATTAACAAAAGGTGATTTAATTGATTATTACCGTGAAATTGGTGATCAAATGATTCTATATACGCAGGATCGTCCCATAAGTATGGTACGTTATCCAAATGGAATAAAAAAAAAAGGATTTTATCAAAAGGATGCACAAGATTACTTTCCAAAGTGGATAAAAACAAAAAAAATAAAAAAACAAAAAGATGGGCATGTAGATTACGTTATTATAGATAATGTTGCAACGTTAGTTTATTTGGCTAATTTAGCAACAATAGCGCCTCATCTCTGGCTTAGCCGAATAGATAAATTGAATTATCCGGATCGAATGATTTTTGATTTAGATCCATCGGATGGTGAATTTAAAAATATACGTAAAGGTGCACTTTTAATAAAAAAGAAATTGGATGAATTAAAAATAAAATCATTTCCAATGATAACTGGTTCTCGAGGGATACATGTTGTTGTTCCTATAAAACGGGAAAAGAATTTTGATTGGGTTCGTTCATTTGCAACTGATTTTTCTGAATTGATGGCAGGATTACATGCAGATATTTTTACAACTGCTAAACGTAAATCAAAAAGAAAAAAGCTTATATTTATTGATATGTTACGTAATGCATTTGGACAAACAAGTGTTGCACCCTATGGTGTAAGACCTAAAGAAAATGCTCCCGTTGCGACTCCAATAAGTTGGGATGAAGTTTCAGATTCGTCTTTAAAACCGAATAAGTATACTATAAAAACAATTTTTAAACGGTTATCTAGTTTGAAAAAAGATCCATGGAAAGGAATAGATAAATCTGCTCAATCTTTAAAGAAAGCCCGAAAACAGCTCGATGATTTAATCGGTGATATGTGATAAATCTAGATCCATTCCATCATAACCAATAATGATATTGATATTATTTTCTTTTCCTAGTTGTTTTAATTTATTACGAGCTTTTTTTGCTCCATAATTATAAAACCAAGAACCAAAATGCATCAAAAGAATGCTTTTTGTGTATGGTTTAAATAAATTGATAAGATTTGGAATTCCGGTATGCCCATATGGTTTGCTGTTTTTTGTTTTTATTATTCTACCACCTTTATTGATATAGCTGCCTTCTGTTATTACCAAAGAAAGTTTTGGAATTTTTTTTTGATATTGTTTTTTAATCCAAAACATATCTCCTGTATACAAAATTTTTTGTTTTCCTTTTTCAATTAGATATGCTTGAGATTTAACTTTTAAACTATGTTCTGTTGGAATGGGAGTTATTTTATAACCCAAAAAAGTTTTTGGTTTTTTTAAAATTTGTACGAAATTGTTTTCATATTTTTCTGGGGCATAAGTAGGTATTTTTATTTCATAAAAATGTTTTTTATCTCTTGTGAAAAATGCATGATCGGGATGCAGATGTGTAATAAAAATTACTTGGGGCTTATATTTTAAAAATTCTTTTTCACCAATATCAATCATTATTTTATTGTCAATTAATATGCCAGAATATTTACTGTGATAAGGTGCACTAGGTTTAATTTCACCACGTGTACCCAAAATCTTTATCTTCATAAATATCTCTATTACTTAATATTTGTTTATATAAAAAGATATTTATATTTTTTGTGTCAAGATTCTTTATAAGTTATTTGGTATTGTTGTATAGCAAATTATTTTAAATTTTAAAATAAGCAATTACTATATTTTTTAAATATTCAAGATGTTTTTTTTCATTTAACTTCAAAAAAGTTTTGAGAATTTTGAGATTGTGTTTTTAAGTTAAATATTAAAGTGAAAAATAAAAATAAAGTTATTCTTTGTTCATCTTTCTTAATCATTTTATATTAATTAGCTTTAAAAATTATCAGTTTTTGATTCGATGTATTGTGTTTGCCAATTTGAGTTTGAAAATTGTTTCCAATCAAAGTTTTTAATGATTGATGGATATACAATTTCATTTTTTAATTGTTCTTGATTGTACCAATTAATATCAAGGATTCCTTCTTTTTGAGCTTCAGGTGTTTTTTTTGTAAGTTTTCCTGTATTGATATTGCATAAAAACCATATTTTTAATACTCGATATTTTAAAGCAGATATTTCTTCAGCTAATAGAATTTTTATAGGATTAACTTTAAATCTTGTTTCTTCGTATACTTCTCGTATTAAAGCTTCTGCAAAATTTTCATTAGCTTTTATTCCTCCCCCAGGACCCACTAAAAAAGGTTTATTATTTTGATCTTTGTATTTTGCAAGTAATATGCGATTATTTTTTATGATTATTCCTCCAGCAGATATTCTAAATTTGTTCATAAGATTCTTTCGTAGTTTTTTGGCTTGCCAGCTGTAGCCTTGGCGAAAGCATTATAGTTTTAAAATACATGCCATAAAACATTTTGTTACAGGGTGTTTTTTGCATATCAGCCCAGCCGTCGCCGTTGGCTATGGCGGGCAGCTTTCGCTATAAATTTTCAAAATTACGTTACTAAAAAAATCCAAAGTTTTTTGGCTTGCCAGCTGTAGCCTTGGCGAAAGCTGGTGTGCCTAGCGGGAATCGAACCCACGACCTTGAGATTAGGAATCTCACGCTCTATCCAACTGAGCTATAGGCACTTATATTTTATAAAAAATATTATGTTATTTATTAGCTTGGTTTAATATTTTAGGAGTTTGCATACCAGATGAAATTTAAAACTTTATAGAAGGTCTTTCTTGACTTATTTAATAAAATTATTCTTTCTACCTTAATTATTGGCGTCGCCAGGCGTAGCCCTTTATGGGCGAAGACTGGTGCGCCTGGCAGGACTCGAACCTGCAACCTTCGGATTCGAAGTCCGCGACTCTATCCAATTGAGCTACAGGCGCAATTACAGTATGTTTTTAACAGAAAATGAAAAAAATATCTAGTACAGGCTAATTTTTTCTTGATTTGTTAGCAAACAATGATTTAGATTTTGCAAATCTACAAGTGGTTCAACAATGATTGAATAATATAATTCTTTTGTTTTTTGAAAATTTGTTATTTTTCCTAAGCAAAAACCTTCTGGGAAAATTAACCCTTGTCCGCTTGATATTATAAAATCTTCTGGCTGTACGTTTGATAGATGATTTACATATTCCATTTTATAGGTTTTTGGATTGTTTTGACCAACTACAATTCCTTGTGCATTTGTTGTATTAGTATATCCAGCGATTTTGCTATTTTTATCAGTTATTAATAAAATTTTACTATGCCATCTATAAACTTCTGTTACTCGTCCAATTACTTGAAATTTGTAAATTGCAATCATATCTTTTTTTATTCCATGTATTTTGCCTTTATTAATTAAGTAATAATGTTCATGTTCTGAAAAATTAGATGCGATAATTTTACAAAGTGGTGCATTAATAATTTCATATCTTTTTTGAAAATCTAAAAGTTCTTGGGTATTTATAGCGAAATTCAAGCTAGCTTTTAGTTTTATATTTTCTTGTAGAAATTTGCTGTTTTCTTTTTCAAGGTTAATACATTTTTGTTCTAGTTCTTGGTAACTATTTCTTTTATTTAAAATGACTTGTAAAGGATACGAAATTTTGCTGCTTATATATAAAAATGGATAATTAATTGTTGCTGCGATTTGTTCAAGAATTCCAATTTTGAACATGAAAATTTTATGTGAAATTAAAAAGAATAAAAAAATAATTAATATTATTTTTAAGCATTTAAATAACCATTTTTTCATTTTATTTTTTTAGTTGTAATTGAATTAAGATTTCACAAGGTTTATTTTATTTTTAAAAGCACTTTTTTATAATATTTTTATAAGTTCAGTTAATTTTTTTTGCATATCCTGTTCGGTTGTACATGTAACTATAGCATTTCGAATTTTTGCAGCATTTGGAATATTTTTTATATATCCAGCTATATGTGATTTTAAAAGCTTGAATCCTACTTGTGATCCATAAAATTTTGAATTTAAATTCAAATGTTCAAGTGCACTTTTAACTGATTGTTTATTTGATATATTAAATTTATTACCAATTGATTTTTGCATAATTTCGTGAATTTTCCATGGAGCTCCAAGCAATGCACGTCCTATCATAAAACCATCTACACCGGTTAATTCATATGTTTTTTTAGTAGATTCAAAACTGGTGATATTTCCTGAAAAAATAAGAGGAATATAAACTTTTGTTTTTATTTTTTCAACTAATTTAAAATCTAATGTACCAATGAAATTTTCTTGTTGTGTTCTTGGATGTATGATTAAAAAATCAACTCCTAAATCTTGCGCCATTAAAGCTATATCGTAAGCATTTTTTTCTTTATATCCAGCTCGGATTTTTAGAGAAAAAGGAGTTCGATTATCAATTATTTTGATGCATTGGTGTATTATTTTTTGTAACTGAGAAATATTTTCCATTAATTTAGAACCAGATCCGGATCCAACAACACGTCTAGCTGGACATCCGGCGTTTAAATTAATCATATCGAATTTTTTATCAATTATTTTTTCTATTGCTTGATGCAAAAAAATTGTAGATCCTGCTGAAATTTGAAAACAAATAGGATGCTCTATTTTACTGTATTCAAGAGATTTTTCTTTTTTATCGTTTGCTATCGTTGCTACATGACGCATTTCTGTAAAAAGTAATATTTCGGGCGAAAAGGTTCGAATCAATTGTCGCATAGGCGAATCTGTAATTCCATCCATAGGTGCGGACATAAATCGTGGTATATTGAAATTTTTAATTTTTATTTTTTCTTCCCAAAAAGACTTTTGTTCATTCATCTTGATTTTCCTATTAATCAAATCCCTTTGGATTTTTTAGATGATAGTCAGTATTTTGCTCATAAGCATACGCGACTTGGTAAAGTAATTCTTCAGATAATCTTGGTCCAATAAATTGAAATCCTATGGGTAAATTATCTTTAGAAAAACCACAAGGTATAGAAAGGGCGGGATTTCCTGTGATACAATTTGGAACAGTAAAATAATCCGCCATATACATTGCAAGTGGATCTTGACTTGTTTTTCCTATTTCAAAAGGAAGCATTGGAGTTGTTGGGCTTAATAATAAATCAACCTCTTTAAATGCTTGTTCAAATTCTGATCGAATCATTGCACGAATATGATTTGCTTTATTATAAAAGGCATCTTTATGTTTTGAACTGAGAACATAATTTCCCATTAATATTCTGCGTTTAACCTCTATTCCAAAACCATCGTGTCGGGTTTTAACATACATTTCTTGTAATGTTTTAGCTTCTTTATCGCGCATTCCGTATAGTGAGCCATCAAAACGAGCCAAATTAGATGCAGCTTCGGCTCTGCTTATAATAAAATAAACAGATATTCCGTATTTTAAATCGGGCAACGCAATATATTTAATATTTGCACCTAGCTTTTCTAAATGTTCAACCGATTCTTGAAATTTTTCTTTAATTTCATTGTCTACACCGTCCGATTCTAATGAATCTTTTATTATTCCAAGAGTTAAGTTTTGGGGTAATTTACCATTTAAATTTTTGGTAAAATCTTGTTTGTTTCTAAATAAAGAAGTAGAATCTTTAAAATCATGGCCCGATAAAATTGATGAAATTAGTGCGTTATCATAAACAGACTTAGTTAAAGGTCCTATTTGATCGGTGGAAGATGTAAATGCAACAAGACCAAATCTTGAATTAGTCCCATATGTTGGATAAAGACCTACGAGACCACAAAATGCTGCAGGTTGTCTGACAGATCCACCAGTTTCTGATCCTAAAGCAAAAGGTACTAATCCTGCGGCAACTGCAGCTGCAGAACCTGAACTAGAACCACCGGGAACTCTTTTTACATTCCATGGATTTTTTGTAATTTGATATGCAGAATATTCTCCGGTTCCTCCCATTGCAAATTCATCCATGTTTGTTCTTCCAAGAAGTACGGCGCCTTCTTTTTTTAAGCGGCTAATAGTTGTTGCATTGTATGGTGATGTATAGTTATTTAAAATCTTGGATCCACAAGAAAGTTTTCTTCCTTTTTGTGAAATATTATCTTTTATTAATCCAGGTATTCCTGTAAGTTTGCCTTGATATTTTTTATTTTCAGTGTTTTCAAATATTTCAAGAGTAGACTTTAAAATAGGATCATATTTTTTTATTCGGTCGGAATAAAAATTATTTATATCTTGTGGAGTGACTTCTTTTTTTGAAAGTTTTTCTTTGAGTTGTTTTATTGTTAAAAAAGCTTTCATATTTTCCTTTTAAATTACTTTATATTTTTTTTTAGAACCTTAGGAACAACAAAGTAAGTATTTTTAGATTTAGGTGCTTGTTTCAATATTGGCGTTGAATCAAATTGAAATACTTTGTCTTCGCGAAATAAATTTACATTTTTTATAGGAGCTAATTCTTTGGAAAGCTCAACCTTTTCTAATTCTTCTGTGTAATTAAGTACGAGTTTGATTTGATTTAGCAAAATGGCAATTTCTTCATCATTTAATTGAAGACCTGAAAGATTTGCGAGTTTTATAAGTTCTTCTTTTTCAAATTTGATCATTTTTTACCCTTAATTTTTTTTGAAATGAAATGCGGAAGAGGTATTTATTTTTAAAGCATCACCGTCTTTAAAAGTTGTTATTAGCAGGGCTAGAAGATTTGGTAATGCAATTGGAAGCAAGAGCAAATCAGTAAATCGTGCTAAAAGTTCAACATCAAGAATTGATGAAAAGAAAATTATAAACGCAGTTGTTACGTAATAACACTTTAAATATTTTTTATTGGAAATATATAATAAACATTGACTTCCATTATAGCTGTTTCCAAGAATTGTTCCGATAGCGAATAATAGAGCACTAAAAAGAAATATTGCTATTCCAATTGTTGGAAAATATATTGAAAATGATTTAGCTATTATATTTATCCCAACTCCAAGTTCAGGATCTTGCCAGGTTTGTGTTAAAAGAACAATTAAGCCAGAAATTGTGCACATTATCCCATTCGAAAATGTTGAAATTATTGCTAATATTCCTTGTGAGGTTGGTTTTTTTGTTTGAGCCATAGAATGTGGAAATGTGGCGATGCCTGTTCCAGATTCATTTGTATAAAAACCTTTAGCCAATCCCCAGCGCATTGCACTTAAAAATCCATATCCTGCTCCAGCTCCTAAAATTGCTTGTGGTGTAAAAGCTGTTCTAAATATCATATTTATAACTTTTGGGAGTTGATTTAAATTTTTAAAAATAATCCAAAAACTTCCTGCAAAATAAACGATGAACATTAGAGGAACAATTTTAGCTGAAAAATCACCAATACGCTGTATTCCGCCTATTAAAATATAAGTTATTGTTATAGCTATTATTATACCGGTGAAATGAGTGGGAATTCCGCGGGCTTGTAAAAGATCAGCAATTGTATTTGCTTGAGCTCCCGAATAGATAATTACAGTTACAAGTCCTGCATATGCGAATAATTTGGCATAAAAATTTGATAGTGCTTTTTTTATATAAATTAATACTCCACCAGTTATTGAACCATCAGGATGTTCTTCACGATATTTAACGGCATATGTAACTTCAGTAAACGTTAAAGCGCTTCCAAAAAGTGTTACTAATAAAAACCCTAAAAGTGCTCCAGGTCCACCTAATTTTATAGCAATTGCGGGTGCAAACATATTTCCAACACCAACAGCTGTGGACATAGCTGTAAATAGTGCTTTATATGCAGGTATAGTATCAGCATCACCAATAATTGTTTTTTTTTTGAAAATGCTTTGAAAAAGTAACGGAAACATTTTTGGAATTGTTCTAAATTGTACAAATCGAGTTTTAAAGGTTAAAAAAACTGAAATAGTTAAAATCAAAAATGATAAAAATAATGGAATTATTTCAGT
The DNA here is from genome assembly GCA_014730005.1 of Candidatus Babelota bacterium. Lineage (GTDB taxonomy): Bacteria > Babelota > Babeliae > Babelales > UASB340 > WJIY01. Next base: position 55,195 of record WJIY01000043.1, read on the forward strand.
TACATGTTTAAAAATTATGCTAAATGACATTAAAATTACTCCCATTTTTTAATTTTAAGATAAACTTTTCACTACAAAGATTTTTTTTTGAAGAAATTTTATTTATGCAGATTCTATGGGGGCAAATAAGAAAATTTTCAAGACATGTATTTTATAACAAATTATTTTATTTCAAGCAATAAAGGTTGATTTTGGAGCTGTTTACTAATAATTAATGCGGTTTAATAACTGATATACACAAAAATAGTTATTTTACTAACCCTTAGGTACAATTTTTTTCCCCGTTCATCCTAACTGATTTTGCTTTGTAAAATTGTATCAAAGGGTTATCCCTTTTGGCCGACATAGTTTTTCTGATCAATATCAGCATTCTTGCAAACAATAGAAGCAAGGGAGAATATATCAGAAGATATAGAATTTCGAGAAATCACTGCAACCTCCGCCATAATGTTATGGCGGAGGTTGCAGTGGGTGCATATTTATAGACATGCAATTTATTTTATTGCAAAACAATTATCGAGTTTGCGTTAATTAATTTGATTAGTTTTTAATAAATCGTATCTTTTGAAGGCTAAGAGAATTATTCCTAAAACATTGGGTATCGCAAGGGGGATTAGACATAAATCTGTAATTTTGGCTAAAGTTTCAACTTCTGAAATTGAACCTATAAAAATTATAAGTGCAATAAAAATATAATAATATTTCAATCCTTGATTTTGAGTAGCATATAAAAAACACTGACTGCCATTATAGCTGTTTCCAACAATTGTGCCAAAAGCAAAAAGCAATGCGCTGAGCATTAAAATTATTATTCCTATTGAGCCAAAGTATAATTTAAGAGATTGCGCAAGAATATTTATACCTATGCCTAAATTTGAGTTTAACCATGTATCTGTTAAAAGGACAGTTAATCCAGAAAGAAGACACAAGAAGCCATTTGAATAAACTGAAAGCATAGATAAAATTCCTTGATTTATTGGAGTTTTTGATTGTGACATGGAATGTGGAATTGTGGGAAACCCCAAGCCTGCTTCATTTGCAAAAAAACCTTTAGCAAGTCCCCAGCGAAAGGCTGTATGAAAACCAAAAGCTGTTCCTGCTCCGAAGATTGCTTTAGGAGTAAACGCGGAACGAAATATTAAATTTATTGTAGATGGTAATTTTTCAATATTAAAAATAATTATCCAAAGAGTAGCAAAACAATATAATAAAAACATTACAGGAACCAGCCTGGCTGAAAAATTACCGACACGTTGTATTCCTCCAAGTAAAATGTATGTAATAGTGATTGCAAGTATTATACCTGTAATATAACCGGGAATACCTCTGGGTTTTAATAAATCTGATAGGGCATTAGCTTGATTGCTAGACCACACAACTAAAGTCAAAAAACCGGCATATGCATAAAGCATAGAAAAAGATTGGGGTAATACTTGCTTTATATATTGCATTGGTCCTCCACTAATTGTACCATCCAAGTTTTCTTTTCGATATTTTAGTGCAAATGTTACTTCTACAAATGTTGAAGCACTACCAAAAATTGCTGCTAGTAGAAAGCCTAAAAGTGCTCCAGGGCCTCCAAGTTTTATTGCAATAATAGGACTTACTATATTTCCAATTCCAATAGAAGTTGACATAGCAGTAAATAGAGCTTTATATGCAGGTATTGTATCGGTTGTAAACTGCTTTTTCTTTTTAAAAAAACTTTGAAATAATAATTTAAACATTTCAGGAATCATACGAAATTGTACAAATCGAGTTTTGAATGTAAGAATTATTGTTCCCGATAAGATAAAAAGTGAAATTGCAAGAAGTATGACATCTAAAGTTTTATTTAAGGTAAAAAACACACAAACCCTTTATTTTTTGATTTCAAACAGTTTGATTTATGACAATAGAAACGAGGCATCGTTGATCATAATTTCTTTTTTTGCCATTTTGGTGTTTTGATTCTAAGTAAAAAGATAATCCCTAAAAGACCTGTTGTAAAATAGAATGTACCATATACAAGTGCAAATTTAATTACGGGGTTTCCCAATTCCATATGGGAAAAAATATAAGCTAAAGGAGTAAAGAATAATCCAAAACATAATACTCTTGCAGCCATTACAGTTAAAACATCTCCAGCACCTCTTAAAGCTCCAGCAAGAATTAATTGAATAAAATCAAATACTACTAAAAGACTAACTAAAATTAATGCTGACGATGCAAAGTGTGTAAATTTGTTTTTTTGATCAAAAAAACTTACAAAAAATTCTGATTTTAAACATAAAATGCTAATTGTTGTAGCTACCATTACGGAAGTTAAAATCATTACCTTTTTAATGTTTGCTTTTGCACCTAATGGATCTTTAGCTCCTAATCGGTTGCTAACAAGAAAGGTAATTACTTGAGCAAATGCTACTGCTGGTAAAATAGCAAAGCGTTCAAGATTTTTTATTATTCCAAAAGATGCAATTGCATATTTTCCCATGGGTGCGATCATGGAACTTAACCAAACGTAAGAAAATGCTAATGAACCTTTGTCTAAGATAATAGGCCAACTTAAATTTAAAAGTTTCAGTGCACCTCGCGAATTAAAATAAGATATAAATATTTTTGAAAAATATTTATTATATTCTGTTTTTGTAAGAATATAATAAAGCGATGCTGTAATTATGGTTATGTATTGTATTATTGTTGCAATAGCAGAGCCTGTTAATCCCATTTGTTCAAATCCAAATTTGCCTAAAACTAGTATGTAGTCACAAATTATAAAAGTTGATATTCCTAAGATATAGATAACCATTGGTGCTTGAGTATTTTTAATACCACGTAGAAATGCAAAAAAACTTAAAGAGATGAAAGTTAATAAAATACCAATTGATCGCAGTTTAAGAAAAGGTGCACCAAGAGTAGCCATTTGAGTAGGGACACCCATGAGTTGAAATATTTGTTTTGACCATAAAAATAATGGTAGTGCAAATATTATGCCTATTATTGTTGTTGTCCAAAAAGCATCTCCAAGATCTTTTCCACATTTAGAATATTCTTTTGCACCATTATGCCGTCCAATAATTGCAATTGTAGCAACAGGAATTCCTTCGGCTAATTTTATGAGAAGATGTAAAAAATTATTTGCCATTTCGAGTGCGCCATATGTTGTTGTTGATTTAAGGCTAGCTACTAAATATGAATCAATTAATGGTGGAAGTGAGATTAACATTGTGGCAGATATTAATTCTGGAAGCCATAAAGATATTATTTCTTTTGTGGATTCTCCATTTTCTCTCATTTCCTTTATTTTATCTGTCATAAGAAAATCCTTTTTAAAAAAACAAAAAATTATTAATCTATTGTTATGAATTGAAAATTTTATGCATAAAGGAAAAATTGAATAGGTTAACTGTAGATGAAAAGTCGGATCTTTGCAACTTTTAGAATTACGACGATTTTATTTTTTAGATTTATTGCATTTGTTGTTTTTATATTTTCAAAAAAACGAAAACCGATTGCATTAAAAAATATTAACTTGTGTTTTCCCGCTAGAACGATTATTGAGAAACAAAGAAATCGAGATATTTTGAAAAATAGTTTTCTCAATTTAGGACATGCTGCTGCAGATTTTTTTTTATTACGTTTTTATAACAAAAATAATATAGATAAATATTTAAAAGTTACAGGTTTTGAACATTTGCAGGTGGCTTTAAAGAAAAATAAGGGGTTAATTTTTTCAACGGCACATTTTGGTAGTTGTGAATTGGCCGCGCATTTTTTAGCATTAAAAGGTTTGAAAAGTTTAATTTTATATAATCCAATAAAAAAACCTATTTGGTTTGAAAAATTTGTTAAAAACAACAGAGAGATCAGCGGAAATATTTTAGTTGCAAAACAAAAGGCTCTTTTGCCAATTTATAGAGCTTTGCAAAATAAGAAGATTGTTTGTTTTTTGACAGATCAAAATTGTATTCCAAATGATGGAAGAAGGGTACCATTATTTGGTCATAATGTATGGACACATACAGCTTTTATTAATTTGAGTTTAAAAACAAAATCACCTATTTTGACTGGTTTTATTTTTATAAAAAATTTATTTGAATATGAAATTAAAATTTTTCCTCCATTATGCCCGGAGGAATATGAAAAAAATGATGATCCAGAAAAAGCGATGGTTCTCGCCAGCAATAAAGTATTAGAATGTGCAATTAATAAATCACCTGAACAATGGATGTGGCAACACAGGAGATTTAAAAATATCAATTTACCCGTTTGATTTTTATTTGTTTTCAAATAATATTGTTTTAACATTAACTCTGGATAAGAAATGAAAAAACCTCGAGACGTACGTGAAAAGGCTAAGTACTATTGAAAATAGGATATTCTTAATGGGTTTAATCAATATTTTTTTAAAAAATATTTATATTTGAATAAAATTATATGATTTTATTATTCAGAAGTTTGCATTAAGTTATTTAGTTTGGGGTGTAACAATAAATTTAATTGTAAAGAATCTAAAATGTTTATATTAAGTAGGAAAAAAATATTTTATATAATCATTTTTTTCCTTAATGTAAAAACTTTTTGTTTATTAAATTGTCGATATTTCTCAGAATCAATTCCTATCAATATGAAATTTGTTGATATGAAAATTGATAACAATATTAAAAATAAGCCGTATTCGGCGGCTATTTTTATTGATCATATTACAGAATTGAATCCTTTAAATTGTTCAACATTATCTAGCAGTTTATCCGAATTTTTTTGTATGCAATGTTGTCCGATAATTATTTTTGGGAACCATTTGTTACTTAATTTGATTCAAAAAATAGACTCATTAAATATTAGAACAGAAACTTCATTAAAATATTTTGCAGCAATTAAAAACTTATTATCCGATTTTGATAAAAATTGGATTGTAATAAAATTAACAAAAAAATATACCAAATATTTAATGATTCCCAAAAAGCATTTGCAGTATTTTTTCAATTTAGATTTTAATAATTATGACAAAACTTTATATAAAGAACTAGAAGTACTTTGTCAAAAACAAAAAGTTGTAAATTTAAAAGGTGATATTTGTAAAAATGTATTTGATGTTATCAAATCTTTAGGATTTATTATTGATAGTAAATTTGAGGACTATCAATTTATAAATTATCAAGATCTTAAAAAAGAAGTTATAAGTTTTGTTGGGACATTGAATCAGTTTGGTTGGGATGTAAAAAATACATTAAAACAAATTTTATGTGTTGCAAATTCAGATAATAAATGGCAATTATTTTTAGATGGTCATGGTGCTTGCGATTATGTAGATGATTTTGCAACAATTTGTACATTGCCTGTTGAAATTTTTAAAAAAATCTTTGTTGATATATGTGAAAAAAATATTAATTGGATTTTTTTAAAAGCATGTTTTTTGGGAGGAGAAAATAGAAAGATTATAGAAAACGTGATTCCTAAGTTGGTTGAAAAAAATATTTGTCCACACATAGCTATTGGATCTTCCATGGATTCTGATTCTTATAAGTTCTATTCAAGAGAAATTGTTTCTAAAAAAGAATGTGATTGGGTTAGAAAGGATAATTTATTTCTTTTTGAATCCATTTTAACTAAATTTGGTTTGTATAGTAGTTGTCTTTTAAATCAGGATTTTTTTAGAGGTATAAATATACGTGATTCTATTTTTAAAACAGCCGTTATTTATAAAAAAATATTTTCGGAGAAAGAAAAGATTTGTATATCAAATTGGCCTTTATTATTAGATCCGCATGTAAGTTATAAATTTTTACCTTTGCAAAACCATAATTGTTTGTACCTAAACTTTGAAAATAATAAAACAGTTTGTTTTCAAACAAATGGTCAAAAAATAGTATTTATTGACAATGATGCTATATACAGTTTAAAGATAGCCAATAAAATACCACATTTAATATCCTTTAATACTAATAATTTTATACATGTAATAAAAATAATAGATGCTAGTTATTTTGATATTGATATACAAATTTTTTTAAAAAAAATGTTTATCAATAAATACGTACAGATTGGTTGTTTAAAAGAATTTAAAATCGAAGATTTAATTTTGGGACAAAAAAAGTATTGCGAGATTAATGTTAAACAGTTTTATGATAAAGAATTACAATCTTATATTACAACTCTTTCTTGGTTTGATATTAGTCAAAATAAAAAAATTTCTTGTAGATATGTTTTTGATAGCATGATAAAAGACAAATCGAATAAAGATGTGAAAAGGGAAGAGTGGATATTGCTTTAAAGATATAACATGAGCTTAGTATAAGAAATGAAAAAAATATCTACTTTGTTTATTATCCTGATTTTATGATATGTTCAAGCTGCTTGATTATTGAATTGGTTTAAATTAAAAAATTGCAGAAAAGATAATTAAGTGTTTTGTATGATCACCATATATACTTACTTATTCAGGACGGGTATTCGATTTCCCCATTTTTCATTAATACTACGAGGTTACCTAAGGCGTCAATATGCAGACAGGGTGACCGGAGCAGTAGGATTCTTTATTATCTTTTTCCCTTGTTAATTTAAAATTAGCAAAAGATAAGATTAATGCGTAGTCAGGAGTATAGATAGACAGTTTATTTTATTGCAAAATAATTATCGAGTTTGCATTAATTACCTCTTCTTAACCAGAGTTTGTATTAAGATATCTAAATTCCTGGTAAAGTTGCATATGTAGATGCGCTTGGCTTTGAAATATTTAAAATTTTTGCAAGTGTAGGAGCCAATTGTGTCATGCAAACTTGTTCGTTAAAGATTTGTTTTTCAAACCAATCTTTTTGATAAATGATTAATGGGACATGAGTATCATAATCATAAGGACTTCGATGTGATGTTCCTGTTTTATATTTTGTTAAAACGCAATAAGGTTCAGGTTGACAAATAAGCTCGCCTGTTCGACCAGGATATTTTGAAGCTTTAAAAAAGAATTCTATTTGATTTTGTGGTATGTCAAAATAATCGAGTTCATCATTTGTCCAGACTTTTTTTATTCCAGGTTGTTTTGAAAGAAAGTTTTTTAAATCATTTAAGATTTCATTTAAAATTGTATTTTCTAAATTTTTTATTTTTTGTTTATTTATGAAAAAATATATTTTTTTAAAATCAATTACGAAATTAGATATTCCATAATTTTTTTCAACGATTTTATTCATTTGTTCTATTAATGGTTTTACAAAAATTCGAATGGATTTTTTATATCCTTGAGCTTGCATGATTTCTGGTATTGGAGCAACTCCATGATCTGCTGTTAAGACAAATAAAACGTTTGATGCTCCAACTTTTTCTTGTGTATATTTTATAAAATTGCCTATTTGATTATCGATATGATAAATCATATCTACTACTTCTAAGCTATCTGGGCCATAATTGTGTGCAAGTTTATCAAGAGGGCTAAGGGATATTGCAAGTAAGAATTTATCTTTAGGATTTTCGGATAAATTTTTGTCTAAACATGTTTTTGCAATATCAAGTATTAACTGGTTACAAGCGGGTGTTTTTATATAAAATTCGAATGGTTCTTCTTTTGAGAAATCTATTTTTTGAGGATTTTTTATTAAACTAAATTCAAAGCCGGCGTGATTATAATCATTTATATATTTAAAACTATAGGCTGGATCATCCACGGGATAGCATAATTTCCAAGATGTTTCTTTCAATTTATCAAGTTTTAATTCTGTATTAAACTCTTTTAACCATTTTGGAATCTTTTTTACGTAAGCTTTACTTGAAGTGAAGCCGATCGATTTTTGATCAAACCAAAATGCTTTGCCTAATTGTCCAGCTAAAGGAAGAGTAGCATAAGGTTTCAGAGAAAAGGCGAATGCTTGATGATTTTCAAATGGCTGTGAGCTTAATATGAATTGATCCACAATTGTATCAACCATCAAGTTCGTTGCAGATATTCCATAATCATACAATCCATTTTTAGAAAAAACTCCTGCTTGCTTTTTGTCATCACTGACAATTTTTATTTTATTTCCTTGACTATCAAGCCAATATCCAAGAGCAAAACCATGTTCGCATGGAAGAGTTCCGGTTGCTATTGTTGCATGTCCTGCAGGAGTGCTAGGGGCAGCATTTTTGTATTTTGCATTGGTATAAAAAATGCCATTTTCTATTAAAGTTTTTAAGCCGTATTTGAAATATTTTTTTAATTTTGGAACATGGTGATATGCAAATTGATCGATAATTAAAATTACAGTTAATCTTGGTGTTTCTTGATTATTATTTATTTCTTTATGATCTTCTTGCATAGATGGTGTTGAAATTTTTTGCAGAGAACTATCGCTATTTATTATGGCAATATCGAAACAAGAAAATAGAAAGATTGTTAAACTAAATATTTTGTTTTTGGATGAAAATTTCATATTAAAAAATCCTTAAAATAAATTAAAATTTTTAATTTTATTTTATTTTAAGGATTTTTTAATATGAATAAAAGAATTTTGATTTTTAAAATTATATTTTGTTTAAAACTTTGAAAAATAGTTAATAGACTTAAAAAAAATAGCCGCTATTTTTTTTAAGTCTATTATATTAAGCCTTCTGGATATTCTTATTCTATTATATGAAGCTTTCTGGCAATAAATCTAGTTATTGAAAGATCGTGTTTTTGTGTGGCAAGATATTCTAATATTGAATCAAGATAGAATTTATATTTTGCTTCAGGTTCAAGAGCAGATTCAGGAGCAGGTTCAAGAG
>WJIY01000044.1 GCA_014730005.1 Candidatus Babelota bacterium
AACGTCGGAAAAAGAATTTGAATTTAAAAAATTGGTAAATGAATATTGCAACAGAGTTTCTGATATAAATAGATTTATCAATTTATTTGAGGCACCGGAAGGAGTTGAAAATAATCTATTTAATAAAAAAATAAATAAATTTAAAGATGGGAATAAAATTGTTCCTTTTTATAACGAGATTAGAAATTTTATTACCCGAAGTGGAGAAGATGAAGAAAAAATAAAGTTAAATTTTGATGTTAAAAATTTGCTCGGTGGTTGGGTATACCCAAATGATGATCATCCTAAATCATCCGAATTTAAGTGTCGCCTGTTTCAGAGAGATAGAAAAGTATATTTGGGAATTGTGGGAAAAAATAAAAGTAAAATTTTGAACAAATCATATCAAATGATGGATTATTATCAGATCAAGGGACAAACTATTTTTGGTTCTGTTTATAAGGGGCTTTTCGATGAAAAATATAAAAAGGCAAGAGGAAATCTAGAAAATAACGAATTAATAGAAAATATTGAAAAAATTATTGATCAAAATCTTATAACTATGTTCCCAAAAGCTGAAAAATTTCTGCAAAAAATAAAAAATGACAAAAAATTAGGTTTATTTGATTTTGAAATTACCAGAAATAATATTGAGGCTGAGTTTGAAAATATTACAAATGAAAAATATGATAATTATAAAAAGAAAGATAAAAAAGATATTGTTATCAAAATTTTAAAAAAGAAATATTCAAAAAAATTTAATTTTAAGCAAGAATCGGAATATTTATATAATAGAGTAAAGGAACTTTTTATTAAAGACTCTTTAAGAAAAAGTTTTTGGGGTGTGGATAAAATAGTGTATGAAATTACTAAATTAGAACCATATTTTTATAAAACAAGATTTAACCCAATCAATGTTGACAAAGACAATATCAATATTGTAGCTTTGTTTGAAATTTACAACAAAGACTTTTCGGAGTTTAAGAAGGCCGAAAGTAAAAAAAATCTCCATACATTATATTTCGAAGAACTATTCTCAAAAGAAAATGAAGAAAATCCGATTTTTAAATTATCAGGCGGAGCGGAAATTTTTTTTAGAGAAAAGATTGAAGATTATAAGATAGATAAATGGAATTATGAAGATTTGAAAAAGCCAGACACGAAAAGAATCCCTTATAAAAAAAGAAGATTTACGGAAAATAAAATTTTGTTTCATTTGCCTATCGTACTTAATAATATCAACAAAGGCGGAAATGCGAATAAAAAAATCAATAGATATATTCAAAAAGATGATGATGTGAAAATTTTAGGAGTAGACAGGGGCGAAAAAGAGTTGGCTTATTATTGTCTTTTGGATAAAGATGGAAAAATTTGCGGAGATCTAAAATCAATGAATGCAACCGGGTCAAATATTATCAAGAATAAGGATGGGAAAGAAGTAAAACAAATTATAAACTATAACCTAAAGCTGGATTTAAAAGAAAAAGAAAGGAGGGTGGCGAGAAGATCCTGGACAAAAATAGAAGGTATTAAGGATTTAAAAAAAGGATATATTTCCAATGTTGTTAGGGATATTACTGATTTAATGGTAAATAATCATGCTTTTATTTGTCTTGAAGAATTAAATTATGGTTTCAAAAGAGGAAGGATAAAAATTGAAAAAAGTATTTATCAACAATTTGAGAATGCGTTAGTAAATAAGCTCAATTATCTAGTTTTAGAAAAATCAAATCAAGGGGTTAGAAATGCTTTACAATTAGCTCCACAAAACAGAGCACAAAAGTATTGGGGGAACCAGATGGGGGCAATTTTTTATACTGATGCTAAATTCACTTCTAAAACTTGTCCAAATTGTGGATTTAGAAAAAGAGGTGTAAGTGATTTTGACACTCCTAATAATCTTAGAGAAAAGATTAAAAACGGAGATATAAAAGTTTTCTATGAAAAAAAGAAAGATCGTTTTAGAATTGAATATAATTGGAGCTATAACTATAAAAACAATGGGAAAGAAATGAAATTCAGTAACCAAGATTTGTATGGAAAGGGCAAGAATGAAATTGTCTATTCCGATGTTCAAAGAACTATTTGGGACCCAGAAAAAAAGATGCTTAAGTCTTTTTTTTCAAATGAGGCATTAAAAATTATTTTTAAAGATTTTTATCAAAATCAAGAAGGTAATTTGGCAATAAAAGAGAATTATTTTCTTTATCCTGATTTTCTTAAAGCATTTCACAGTATTTTGAATATTAGAAATACAGTAGATAAAGAAGATAAAATCATTTGTCCTAAATGCCATTTTGACAGTCATTCGGACAAAACACAAAAAATTAAAAATGGTGACGCAAATGGTGCTTATAATATAGCTAAAAGAGGATTAATGATTTTTGAAAAAATTAGAAGTGATAAATTGAGAAAGAAGAATGATACCAAAAATGGCCTCAAAAGTGCTGATATAAAAATTTCTCTTAAAGAGTGGGATGAAGAAAGCTATAAACAATGGGATGGTAAGGATTGGAATGAGTCAATCAATAGAAGAGGATTGTAGCCCGGTCTTTTTTTTTGACAAAATCCCCAAATCATTGCATAACTTTAAAAAATCTGTTATACTTCCTCGTTTAATTACTTTAATCAAATTAAATGGAGGGCTATCTAAAGATTTCTTTTCTAAACGATTTTATATTTTGTCCAAAATCGATTTATTTACATAACATTTACGATAATTTTAACGCTTATGCTTTTAATGAAACCCCTCAGATAGTCGGGGAATTAAAGCATAAAAACATTGATCAAAGCAGTTATTCCACCAGAAAAGATATTCTTCAAGGTTTGCCGATTTATAGTGAAAAATTTAAGCTTGCTGGTAAACTTGATATTTTTGATAAGAAAAAGGGTTCATTAATTGAAAGGAAAACTAAGGTGAAAAAAGTTTTTACTGGTTATAAATATCAATTATACGCTCAATATTTTTGCTTAAAGGAAATGGGTTTTAATGTAAAAAGCCTTTGTATTTATTCGCTAGAAGATAATAAAAAATACAAAATCAAACTCCCAGATAAAAAAGAAACTAAAAAATTCACCAATTTTATTAAAAAAATTGAGAATTTCGAACCTAGTTCTTGTAGGTTAATTAAAAACAAAGACAAATGCGCTAACTGTATTTATGCCAGTCTTTGTTTTTAATTTTTATTTATGCTTACTTTAGATAATTTTTTAAAAAAACAGATTCTCTTTGTGGATGCGATTGATATTAAAAAAGATAGTTTGAAAATTAGAAATGAGAATATAGCCCTTTTAAATGAAAATAGAATTGTTAATCAGGTCTCGATTCATAGAGTAATTAGTCTTTTTATTTTGGGACATACGACTTTGTCCAGCAAAGTTATTGAAAATTGTGTTAACAATGGAATTTCGATTTTTTTCTTGAATTATAATTTTTCCCAATATGCTTATATCAATTCAAGCGCTGAGGGGAATTTTATCCTAAGGCAAAAGCAATATGTGTTGTTTGATGATTTAGCTTTATCTAAGCAAATTGTTAAAAATAAGATTTTGAATCAATTAAGGCTTTTAAAAAAAGAGAAAAAACTTGAAAGAGAAAAATATTTTTTTCTCAAAAAAGAAAATTTTAGAAAAATTGATAATGCAAAAGATAATAAAGAACTCTTGGGATTAGAGGGAAGTTTATCCAAGCTTTACTTTAAAGGCATATTTAAAGAATACGGCTGGTACAAACGGATGCCCAGAGCCAAAATCGATGAAATCAATTTTTTGTTAGATATCGGTTATACTTTTTTATTTAATTTTATTGATTCTTTGATTGGTTTATTTGGCTTTGACAAATATAAAGGATTTTATCATACTCAATTTTTTAATCGAAAATCCTTGACTTGCGATCTAGTCGAGCCTTTTCGTTGTATTGTTGATAAAGCGATTATTAAAGCTTTTCATTTAAATCAAATTGATAAAAGAGATTTCAAAAGAAAAGGAAATTATTATTATTTAAAATGGGATAAAAATAAAAAGTATTCAAAGATTTTTTTTAAGGAAATTCTGAATAACAAAGAGGATATCTATGATTTTGTAAGGGGTTTTTATAAATATACTCAGGCTGAAAAAGCTCATAAATTTCCTAATTATTTAATAAAATAAAATGCTTTTAATTTCTTACGATATAACAGATGATCGATTAAGGACAAAATTTTCCAAATTTATAAAAAAGTATGGTCATCGACTTCAGTATTCGGTTTATGAGATTGATAATGGGAAAGCAGTTTTAAATAAAATCACCAAAGAGATAGATCTCAGGTTTAAAAAATCTTTTTCCAATTGTGATAGCGTTATGATTATTAATACTTGTCATGCTTGTGATAATAAAATTGTTAAATATGGGTATCTGGAAAATGAAGAGAAGGAATTGCTTTATTTTAAATAATCGATACAATAAAAAAAGCAACTTAAAAATAGGATGTGTTTTAAAGTATAAATTGTGATGTTGAAATTTGTAAAAGTTCAAAACCTTAGTCTTTATAAATATAAAAGCCTTATTTTAAGCCAAAAATTCGCAGCTATCTTTAAGAGCTGTTTGTATATTTTTGGCTTAATTAAGCAAATTAAGCTCTCAATTTCAATATTCAATTTCTACTTTTGTAGATCTGATCCATCATAAACTTCGTTAGTACTCAATTTCAATATTCAATTTCTACTTTTGTAGATCATAACTGAAACCATCTCACTGG
>WJIY01000045.1 GCA_014730005.1 Candidatus Babelota bacterium
AAAACTGGGGAATCTGGGGCAAAATCGGTATTGCATTCTAATTTAAGATTCTACCAAAAATTAGGGTCAGCATTTGCTGGCCCTTTTTTATTTCAATTATAATTCAAAAATCTAAAATTTTTTGTACCTAAATTTATATGAGTAGTTCGTGCTAATCCCTCGATACATCCGCCTTCGCTAAAGCTACGGCGGACACTCGGGATGAGCCCTCGATACATCCGCCTTCGCTAAAGCTACGGCGGACACTCGGGATGAGCCCTCGATACATCCGCCTTCGCTAAAGCTACGGCGGACACTCGGGATGACCCCTCGATACATCCGCCTTCGCTAAAGCTACGGCGGACACTCGGGATGAGGGGGGAGAGTTTGTAAAGAAAAAATGAGTTGGAATAATCCCTTGATCCACGACGTAGAATCGCATTTGATATGATCCCTCGATATATCCGCCTTCGCTAAAGCTACGGCGGACACTCGGGATGAGCGGGGGAGATTTGTAAAGATTTTTCAGGGTCATTTTTGACACATTTCTCTTGATAAGATTCTCATATCTAAACAGGATGATCTAAGGATATTTTGATAAACGGATGGCATCAAGTGATTTTGAGAAACATGATAATACCAAGTGATCTAATGGATGATTCAAAAGTGAGCTTAAAATATTTTTTGAATACAATTCCCCGCTCATCCCGAGTGTCCGCCGCAGCTTTAGCGGAGGCGGATGTATCGAGGGATCATGACTAAATGGGAAGTCGAACCATATAAGCTCTTTTTTATTTCTAAGCAAAAAGATTTTATGCTACAATGCTTGACACATAAAGCCAAAGCAATATAACTTTGGATAAAAAGTTAAACCACAAAAAATAAAAATGAAACAAAATATGGAAATAAAAATCCAAAATTTAATAAATCAAATTGATGAAAAGCAAAAACAACTAAACTCTCTAAGACCACTTCCTACAGAGCTCGTTAAAAATTTAAATGAATGGTTCAAAATAGAACAAACATATTGTTCAAATGCAATTGAAGGCAATACAATTACCAAATCCGAAACAGCTCTTATTGTGGAAAAAGGAATCACTGTTTCGGGAAAATCTTTAAAAGAACATCTTGAAATCAAAAATTATGCATTTGCGATTGATTACATAAAAACATTATCTAAAAAAACAAAAAATAATATAACATTGAAAATTATAAAAGAATTACATTTCCTAATATTAAAAGGTATTGATGATGCAAACGCAGGAACCTGGCGCAAAGTTGAAGTAAAAAGCTTAGGTTCAGATACAAAATTGCCAGACCCAATTAAAATTCCCGATTTGATGCAAGAATTTATCAATTGGTTACACCAAACCAATATTCACCCTGCACTTGTTGCTATCGATGTCCACTATAAATTAGTTAAAATTCATCCTTTTATTGATGGAAATGGTCGCATTGCACGACTTTTAATGAATTTATTATTATTACAAGCCGATTTTCCCACAATCATAATTGATCCAAAAGATAAGCCTGAATATATAAGCGGTATGCAAGAAGTAGATAAATCGAATGATTTTACAAAATATCATCTTTTTATGCTAAAAAATCTTGAAAAAAGCATCGATATTTACTTAAATGCTGCTCTTAAAACAATTAAATAAAGAAAACTTAATTCTTTGCTAAGTATGTAAATTAATCAAAAAAGCACCTTTTTTGTCATTTTCTTAGTTTTTTATTCTAAAAAATCACTTTTTTAGCCATGTAATCAATTTGCACAAAAATAAGCTATTGCTCTTGTAATTATTTCTATTTGAATTACAATAAGGTTAAATAGGCATTTTACCTAAATTTAAAAATGGAGTTTTTAAGTAATTATGAAAAATATAAAAAAATTATTTAAAAAAATATTAAGTTTATTTTTATTCACCGCAGTATTCAATTTTGCTGCAAATGCACAAAATACCGGATTACAAAACACCGGTGGTGTTTGTTATATGAATGCTGTTGTACAATGTTTAACAAACATAAAACCTTTACAAAATATTCTCATTCAAAATGAAAATCAGTTAGCTAACGATCAACTTTTAAAATTTTATATTGATCTTGCAAAAAATTTAAAAAAAGGTAATACATCTCAAATTTCACCTGATTTTATTAATACTCAAAGAAATCTTTTTTTTAAACAAAGTCATCAAATACAAGACTCATCTGAATTTTTAGAAAAATTTTTAGATTATCTAGAAAAAGCGAATCCTGAATTCATAAATCCTTTTTCATTAAAGGCAAGAACTCATGTTCAATGTCCAAATCCAAAGTGTAAAAAGATTTCTATTACAAATGAACATGAGCATTTAAGACAAGAAATTAATCTAAGTGAACTTTATTTATTTAATAATATAAATGAAAATAATATTGAAAAATTACTATTCAGAGATGAACAATTACCAAATGCACACAAATGTTTCTCTTGCGAATATCAATGCGAAAAAATTAAAAAAACTAAAATCACAAGTTTACCTGAAATTTTAATAGTAAACATCAATAGATGCAATCCTTTAGATCAGAATAAAATGGATAACGCTTTAACATTTCCTATATCAAATCTCAATTTGAAAAATTTCATGGAAAATCAAGCCAATACTAATAATGCAAATTATGACTTAATTGGAATAGTATCTCATATAGGAACAGGCTCAATTTCATCTGGGCACTATTTGGCATATGCAAAAGATGAAAATAGTAAATGGTACCAATATAATGATGGAACTGTTACTCCAAAAACAAATAATGATATTATAAATATTGGAAATGGAAATTGCCCTACAGGCGAAACACCAACAATTCTTTTCTATCAAAAAAAAGAAAATGAAAATTTAAATTCATCAAATACCACTACTTCAACTTCATCATCAACTACTACTCAAACGCAACAAGAACTTGATGATGAGCAATTAGCGCGACAACTACAAGAAGAATTTAATCAAGAAAATTTAAACTCTAATACATCAAATACATCTACCTCAACTTATACATCATATAATCAAAATGATGAATTAGATGCAATAGAAAGAGAGTTGAATAAATTATCTAATATCTTATCTACTAATACATCTTTTAATAATAATCAAAAAACATATTTTACTTTAAAAAATATTATCGCTCACAATAGCAATCTATTTAACAATGTAAACATGCCAATTTTAAGTCCACAACATCCTACATTTTCTCTACCTTTTGATATCTATATTAAAGCCATTCAAAAAGCCATCACTCAAGAAAGACAAAAAAGAAAATAATTTTTACTCAAAATATAAAAAAAGAAGAGGCGGTTTTTGCAAAAACCGCCTCTTCTTTTTTATATTAGTTTAATAAAATCATAATAAACGTTTTTATTTCTTAATAATCCCAAGCCCAAACTTAATTATAATAATTTAAAAAATATCATATTAAATATCATATTATTGATTCTAAAATCATATGATATTATCATACACATGACTCGTATTCATATGCTGATCTTTTGTCTCATCAAAAGCTATGGCGAAAAAAAGGTTGCCTTGAATATGAAGGTGCTAAAATCATAAATGAAATTATTTTTTTCAAAAAAAAAGGAAGGTCGTAAGTATGAAAAAAATATTACAAGGTCTTATTTTTGCATGTATTTTTTTCTCTAGTGTTTTTTCAAAAACTTATTCAGATAAAACATTTCTAATGCCACGAGATCAAATAACCAATCTTCCAATGGAATACACAACCTGGCACATGAATATCTATAGAAAAGCAGACACGTTTTATAACGGAACTGTTCAAGTAGTTCCTTTTTATCAAAAATCTGACAATAAAACAGATGTCGGAAAATATTTTGGTTTCGATCGTGGTGGAACAACCGGAATTGTAAATCAAATTAGCGTAGGAACTACAGCGGCAAATCAACTTTTGGATAATCGCTTTATTCTACATCACTATAATGCTGCAAATACTTTAGATGCAACATATAAATTTGAACCTTATCAAGAAATTTTTGGTGCAAGGCTAAGCTGGAATCAAGACTTAGATGGAATTTTAAATGGTTTATTTTTCAGAATTAATACACCACTAGTAAAAGTAAAAAACGACATGAATATCAAAACGGTTGGAACAGAAACTAATCAAGCTATCCCTGGAGTGGGCGGACAAGCCAAAAGTTTTTTAGATTATCTTTCTGGAAATATAGAAAATGCTAGCCAACATAACGTTCAGGCACCATTAAGATACGCTAAAATTACAAATGATTCACAAAGCTCATCCGGTGTCGCAGATATAGATTTAATGCTGGGTTATACTTTTTGGCACAAATCACATTCACGAATAGCAATCAATCTTGCAATGCTAATTCCAACAGGAAAGACGCCTAAAGGCAGTGCAATATTTGAAGCAATTCATGGAAATGGGCAACATTGGGGAGTTGGTGCGGGAATAGATTATGCATTAACATTATGGAAAAAAATTGATAAATCAATAAAATTCAGCATAGTTGCAAATTATAAATATTTATTCGAGGGAATTGAAAAACGTACTTTAGATTTTAAACGTCCAGATCCAAATAATACAAAAGCATCAGCAGGATACTATCAATTAGCTGGAGAACAAGGAAAAAAAGGAGTTTTCCCATTTGCTAATGTTTTAACCCAGGATATCAAAGTCACACCAGGAAGTGTTTTTGATGGAATTGCTAATATGGCATTTAATTACAAAGATTTTGTTTTCGATATTGGTTACAATCTTTATGCTCGAGAAGCGGAAAATGTAAAATTACGCTACTTATGGGAAAACGATAAATATGCAGTTGCTGGAATAACATATGATACTAACAACAATTTCAATGTCTTAGTTGCAGCCGGTGGAGCACCAACTCAAGCATATGCATATGATGGTGCTCCTGCAAACACTAATGCTTCTATCAATAATGAACATCTCGATTTTGATAGTATCAAAACACCATCACAAATAACCCACAAAATTTATGGTGGCTTAGGTTATCAAT
>WJIY01000046.1 GCA_014730005.1 Candidatus Babelota bacterium
ACATCCGCCTCCGCTAAAAGCTACGTCGGACACTCGGGATGACCCCTCGATACATCCGCCTCCGCTAAAAGCTACGACAGACATCGGGATGAGCAAATGAGTATAAAAAATAGGCTCTTACCAAGAATAAGCAACACAAACTTGGTAAAAAATAAAGAATCCTACTATTCCGTTCGCCCTGCCTGTGCGTCGAAGTCTTGGCGAAGACGTGAGGGAGCCTGACGTAGTTTTAGCGAAGTCGGGCGAGTCGAATGGGTCTTGTTGTATGTTTTTCTTAGTTTTGCATTAATTCCTTCCATTGCTTTCCAACCCTTAGTTATTAAAATTTTTTAGTCCATTTTTTAATTTTTCGTTCGGCACATAACGCTTCATATCTTGATGGAAAGTTTTTCATAAATACTAATTTTACAGGTAACTTATTGCTTGTATAACATTTTACAGAACCAGAAACATGTTCAGAAAGTCTTTTTTCAATATTATCGGTATGGCCTGTATAATAAGAACCATCACGACATTTTAAAATGTATACATAAAAATTTAGCATTTTATATTTATTCCATATTAATTAAAACAAGACCCATTCGACTCGCCCGACTTCGCTAAAACTACGTCAGGCTCCCTCACGTCTTCGCCAAGACTTCGACGCGCAGGCAGGGCGAACGGAGTGTGTAGGATTTTCTATTTCTGTTTTCCTAGTTTCTTTTAAATTAGCAAAAGATTTGGGTAATGCATAGTTGGTATGTGCGGGATTACAGCCCCTTAATAAGATTTAAAGTTTATACTTATAAATTTATTAAATTCTGGTTATAAAGTTATTACTAATTCCGTTCGTGGTGATCATTCGACAAGCTTATGACTAAAGGCAAGTCGAACCATACGAACTCCTTGTCCTTATTTTTTGCAGTTGAGTTTTATTATTCATATTGCAAATAATGTCTAGAGATGAATTTTCTGAGAAATCCATGAGATAATTAACCTGAACTCGCGTTAAATAGGAGTTGTTCCTTGCGCTAATATTTGTAAATATTTTTTATATATAAAACGTTTATCACGTTTTTTGCCCGTTATTTCTTTTACAATGCCAATTTTTTCAAAATCGCTTATAAGGTTTGATGCTGCTTGATGAGAAATTCCTAATAGACTTTGAACATCATTAATGCTTACAAGTGGTGTATAAAAAATTTGATTAAGTAAAACAATTGCATTGGGAGAAGATATTTTTTCTTTTAACATTAATTTAAAATGTTTTTCTTTTAATTCTAAAATTTTCTTGATATCTGTAATTGCAGATTCGGAGGTTTCAATTATTCCTGTAAGAAAAAAAGAAATCCATTGTTCATAATTTCCACTTGTTCTAACCATACTCAAACGATCATAATATTCTTGACGGTTTTTTTTGAAATAATAACTTAAATATAAAAGTGGTTTTCTTAATATATTTTTCCAGTACAAATAAAAAGTAATTAATAATCTTCCTAACCTGCCATTACCATCCAAAAAGGGATGAATTGTTTCGAATTGATAGTGAATGAGTGCACAATCTACAAGATCAGGCAAGATTGATTTTTTGGCGTGCATGTAAAGTTCTAATTTTCCCAAAGATTTTATCATTTCATCAGGTGGAGGTGGGACGAAGGATGCAGTTTGAAGATTACATCCAGCAGGACCAATCCAGTTTTGTGTTTTTCTAAATTCACCTGGTGTTTTTTCAAAACCACGTGTTCCTTTTAATAAAATATTATGAAGTTCTTTGAGTAGTTTTAAACTCATTGGTAAAGTTTTTAATCTTTTTATTCCATAATTTAGTGCTTTGATGTAATTAACAACTTCTTCAACGTCATTAATATTTTCAAGTTTTTTGCCCGTTTCAAATTCAAATATATCTTCAAGGGAAGCTTGTGTTCCTTCAATTTGTGCACTTATTAAGGCTTCCTTTTTTACATACATGCCTATAAATAAATCTATATTTGGTAGAGCATTTGAAATGCCATTTAGGTTTGCTAATGATAATTCTGCTTTTTTTAGCAATTGTTCCATTTCGCCAGAAATTTTAATAGCTGGGATTGGAGGAAGGTTTGTTGGAATAAAGGCTTTATATCCTCTTAATTGACTAACGTATTGACCACTTCTTTTCATTTTTAACCTTATCCAAAAAGTTTTACATAAACTTATGATATTTTGTTTGTTATGTAAGCAAACTTACATAATGGCTAAATTTATTCAAGAATATTTAAAAAATTTTGGATGATTCCGAAGCATTCGATTGAGATAAAATGAGTTCATATTGTTTGACTTGAATTTAGTTATGAATATGTCGAATGATTACCTCGAACGGGAGTTTATAATTTAATTGATTTTTAAGTGATTTACTTAATTCAGCTTGTCTTTTTTAGTCATGACCCCTCGATACATCCGCCTCCGCCGTAGCTTTAGCGAAGGTGGGCGAGTCGAATGGGTCTTGTTATATTTTTTTTCTTAGTTTTGCATTAATTTCTTCCATTACTTTCCGATCTTAAATAATCAAAATTTATTTTTTACTAAGTTTATTTTCAAATTAGTAAAAGATGTGGATAATGCGTGGTCAGGATGAGAGAGTTTATAGAACTATTTCGTTTCAAAACAATTATTAAGTTTGTTATTAATAACAAAATGTAGTTTATATCCAAAAAACCAACTTACTTTTTAAAAACTTTGTTTATGCTGATTCTTCTATTGTTACAAACCTTAATTGGAGTAGAATCGATAAATAAGATACCATTATTTCTTCCAATTCTATTAAGCGAAGTGAAAACAAATAACGGTAAGAGATTTCTTAGAGCTAATTCTAAAAAGCGATTATAATTGACAAGTTTTTTAAATGCAGAATTATAAAAAATTCTACTAATCCAAATATTATAACAATTTTTAAATATTCCAAATTTTGAATGGTGAAAATAAATTAATATTGTTATAATCTCGCTTGAAGATAAAAGTACTTTTTGAAATCATTAAGTTGGAACTGTTTTATTTTTCATTTCTTCTTCAAATAACTTGCAAAAATTATCAATTTTATAGAAAATCTTTACTAATATTTTGTTTTTCCATTCTCAAATTTTTTTAGGTATTTTAGCTAGTTTTTAGAGTAAGGAGAATTTTTTTTTATCCCGAACTCACGTTAAAATAAATTGTTTATAACTTTTGGATTTTATTAAGATAAATAAAAAAGGGAAATATATGCTTATTAAAAAACCAAATATTATTTTTGTAATTTTCTTTTTGATTTTATTTAATTGCCTTTTTTCAGGAATTGATTTATTAAAAGGAACATATTCTATTTTAAAGGATCAATATAAAAATTTATCAATTTTAAATGGAGTAATAGCAGATGAAT
>WJIY01000047.1 GCA_014730005.1 Candidatus Babelota bacterium
CAAACTCGAAGAACAAAAAATTTTCAAACGGAAAAAATCTACAGAGCAGGTTTTAATGGATTTAAGAATTCAAAAAATATACCTGAAAAATTTTCAATCATACCTGCTGGAGCAAACTATTATGCATTAGGTAAAGTCCTGAGTCAAAAATGAGATTAATAAATATAAGCTTCATTTTTAAAAATGAAGCTTATATTTTACAAATAGCTTTCGCCTCATTGATAACTTTATCTATTTTATTTTTAGAAAAATTTAATCTCCCCAGCATTTTTTTATTTTTATAAAGTTGTTTGCATAAAACAATACTATTTTCAACTAAAAACTTTTTTTGTTTCTTATTCAAATTTGATAACGCAGTTATAGGATGTAATTTTGTTTTATCAATTAATTGGGCTAAATTATCTTTTTTTGGATAAGACCACCCAATAAGTTTCAATTTCTCACATTGAGCATAATCAATTGCATGTTTAGTAAATTTTGTATTTGTAACAATGCATGCTTTATTATATTTTTTATTTTTTTTAATACCATTTAAGTCATCTAATCGAGCTTTAACATATAAAATAACTTGCAAATGAGTTTTTATTCCTCTGTAATTATGAAATTTACACTCTATAAAATCTGGAATAGAATTATTAAAAATAACCACATCAAGCTCATGAGAAACGCATTTGCCTTTTACTATCTGATTTAATTTTATTTTAAAGTCTAATTCCTTAAAAATTTGTCCCACAAATTTTTCAAAAGGATAACCTGTTGGCCCTAAGTCTTTTAATGCATATTTTATGCTATACCTACCAGCAACACCTTGATCATATTTTTTTAAAAATCTATGAGCAAATTTATAAATTTCATGTGCAGTATTAAATTGTTTTCCTTTATCGAATTTTTCTTTTTTTACTTTTTCAATAATTTTATCTATCGAATCTTTAGACGCTCCTGTTTTTTTTAATGAGCTAAAAAGTTTTTTAAAATCAAATACTTCTTTTTCTCCAGATGCCTTTTTTATATAAAATTTTTTCATATTAATCCTACAAAAATTTTATATTAGATTGTAAAAAAATTAATAACTAATAAACTGTTTTTTCAATATTTTTAAATAAAACAAAAAAAATAAGGATCATAAAAATGTTTACAGATAAATTGAAAAATTTCATAAAAGATCAAGAACACCGAGTACAAAAATATTACAAAATTGAAGATAAAAAAATCTTTGCACTTATAGGAATGAATAAATTAACTGAAGAAATAGGCGAACTTGCACGTGAAATTTTAGCAAGTCAAAAAATACGTCATAAAGATAAAGTTAATAATCATAATACAGAAACACTAAGTCTGGAATTTGCAGATGTTATAATAACAACACTAATTTTAGCACAAACAACAGGAATTGATCTTGAAAAAGCCCTTAAAATAAAAATTGAAAAAGTAACAAAAAAATATGACAATCTTTAATAAATGTCCTTATTGCCCAAAAAACCTATAAAAATCAATGATTAAGCTAAAAAAAGTATTGATTTTTATAGGTTTAATAATATACCCTTTCAAATAGGGTGGGTTTTCATTTGAACCTTGAAACTAAATAATAATTTTAAATTCATTAAGGAGAGTAAATGATAAAAAAATATATTTTTTTAATGTTTTTTATAATAAATTGCACAATTATGCAGGTACATTCTCAAGGCGGAATTCATAAAACACAAAATTCAAACCATTCATCCATAGAAAATACAAAAACTAGAATAGACGAAATTCCAAATATAGAATCCGAAATATACAAAATAGCAACAATGAATACAGATCCTATTGAAAAACAATTCAAATTAAAGCTTATTCAATCAAAACTAGATTTTTTAGAAAATTATATTAAGGATTTACAAGAACAACTTAATCAACAATTAAAAATGTTATCTGTAAAAAAAGATGAAAATGAAACTATTGAATCCAAAGAATGCTCTTATAATGAATGGATGCCCATTCTGCGTAGAATATCAATAGGTTTTATGGGCACCGATCTTGCTATATGTAAAGATAAAATAAAGACTATTCAAAATATTTTAAATACTACAAAACAAAAGGGCCTGGAAAAAGGAAAACAAGCTTTCATAGAATTCATACAAACAGATGATATTGGCTGGACCACACAAGATAAAATAAAAAATAATGAAATCAAAGAATCCGAACTAAACAAATATGATGAAAATATGGTTGCTGAATCATATAAAATAAAAAATATTCAAGAAATAGGTAATTGGCCTGAATTTAAAGGGCTACTACTTCAACTTATTAATAATTTAAAAAAACATCCAAATGTTATGAAAAAATTTTCAAAACATTTTAATGAGACATATTATGAAATTGCTAATACAATCGAATATGATATAAGTACAAAAAAATAAACTCATATTTTGACTTTGTAGTATTAAAAACCAAAGAACAAATTTTTTGGTTCGCCAGCCGCAGCTCTTTAAAGCTAAGGCTGGTGGAGGTGAGCGGAGTCGAACCGCTGGCCTTCTGTGAGCGAGACAGACGCTCTACCAACTGAGCTACACCCCCTTGATAAATTTATGGTGAAGCTATACTAAGCTTCACCTGATAAAATTTATCAAAAGAATAAAACTAACAACTTTTAAGAAAATTAACAATATCTTGATATCCTAATTTTTCTGCTAATTCTAATGCTGTTAAACCAATATAATCTGTATATTTACTATAATCATTTTTCTGTATTTTTAAATATAAATCTGCTCCAGCGAATACAAAAATTTTAACCAAATTTAAATCATTATATAAAACAGATGCATGCAAAGGACTAAATCCTGGATATAAATCTTGCGAGAGTGCACTATTAAAATTCGCCGCCGCAGTGTTTCTACTACACGTTATAAAACCAACTGATATTCCATTATAAATATCTAAATTCCATTTCAATATTTTAATTCCATTACCGATGGCACGATAATAATCATCGTTGTCCAAACCAGACATTATTAAAGGTTGTACTAAATTTATTTTCAAATATAATAGCAACTGCTCCATATCACAAATACGAGTAGCTAAATTAACTTTTCTATCGTTTGTAAAATAAGAATTTATAGTTGATAACTGCGTATTAACCCACAAATAGTTTACATTAGCAAAAATTGGATTTAAAAAAACAAATGTCATTAAAATAAATAAATAATTTTTTATATTTTGCATACCTAACCTTTCACCAAATTGTTTTTACCTCAACAAATATCCAAATTTTTTTTAAATCATAATCAATCTCCTTATATAAAATTTGTTTTAAATTTCATATAAATTATCAAATGTTTTAATAAGATCAATTCATAATTTTTAATTTGACAAAAAAAAGCCATTGAAAAATTTTTCAACGGCTTTTTAAACAGATATTTATCAAACCTATTACTCTGGCCTGCCAGCCGTAGCCACAAAGGGCGAAGGCTGGTGGAAGTAAGCGGAGTCGAATCCTCCTTCGCCTATGTTGCTATGGAGAACAAGCCGATCACTTATAACAAATGATTCTTAACAAAAGCCTTACCAGATCACTATTTTAAAGCTATAACCTTTGATTTTTCTTTACATGCAAAATAATTATGTAGCATCCAAGGTATATACTTAGCTGTATATATAAATTTTACTTCATTATGTACCAATAACCGATGTATACATTCATGGTATAACCTATATATTTTTTTAGGAAACTTTATTGATCTTAAAAGATAAACATAATACAAGTTGCTCATACGAAATCATTATTTTTATCAAACCTTATTACTCTGGCCTGCCAGCCGTAGCCACAAAGGGCGAAGGCTGGTGGAGGTAAGCGGAGTCGAACCGCTGGCCTTCCGCGTGCAAAGCGGACGCTCTACCAACTGAGCTATACCCCCGTAAATTTCAATATTGCCCCAACTGCTTCTCCTGCATAAAGACACAGTGCAAAAAGTAAGACCAAGAACTTCAAGCCTTTTATAAAAGCTTGCAACTTTTAATGAATCAAACTATCTATCTGGCCTGCCAGCTGTAGCCATGCAGAACAAAGGCTGGTGGGCCTAAGTCGACTCGAACGACTGACCTCTCCGTTATCAGCGGAGTGCTCTAACCAACTGAGCTATAGGCCCAAATATTTCATTTATGTTTGAATTATATAAACTTTTTTGGATAGTTGCAATAATAATTCCAATTTTGTCTTATCTAAATTAACAAAAAAATCTTACTTTGTTGACCCAATCTACATAAAAAATATATTTTAAAGATGACAATGCAACTTGAATTAAAAGGGGGAGCTATTATGAAAAAATGGCGTATAACTGGAATATTTCGAAATAAAAAAAATATACAAACAATTGAGGAAGAAAATCCTCAACACAAAAAATTTAAATATCCTAAAATAAAGAAGTTAAAAAGATTAGCAACTAAAATAAAGCATTCATTGAAAGCATACTTTCCTAAACGAATATGGCCAAAACCTCAGAAAAACAGAAAAGGACCAAAGGTATAATTTTAGCTTTTTTATTCTTTAAACCTTAAATTTAAACACTTCTTGCTCCATTTCACCCTTTCCTTATACTAAAAAATAGATTCTTTAATAAATTTTATAATATTATATTTTTTGAGAAGCATTATGCTAATCGATGATTTACAAGCAAAATTAAAAGAAATAGAACCCGATTTTTTAGCTATTAAAGAATTTTGGCAAAAATCCAAAATCGAAAACCAATATAACGATTTAACCCAAAAGATCAACCAGGAAGATTTTTGGCAAAATCCAAATCAAGCAAAAATACTAAAAAAATACCAACAATTAAAAGAATTAAATGAGAAATATAATCAAATAGTGCAAAACTACAAAGAAAATCAAGAACTACTTGAACTTTTTTCTCACAATGAAACTGAATTAGCAAAAATTAAACCTGAAATTTTGAACTTATGTAATAAAATTAGAAAATTTAAACTTGAAATATTATTAAATAAACCAGAAGATCTAAAAAATTGTTTTTTGAGTATCAATTCTGGAGCTGGAGGTACTGAATCTCAGGATTGGGCTAACATGTTATTGCGCATGTATCTAAGATTTTGTGAAAAAGAAAATTTTAAAGTTGATATTCTTGATTATCAAGCAGGAGATGAAGCTGGAATTAAATCTGCAACGCTATTTATTAAAGGTAAATATACTTATGGTTTTTTAAAAAGTGAAAATGGCATTCATCGTCTTGTAAGAATATCACCCTTTGATGCTAACAAAAGACGACATACTTCTTTTGCTGCAGTAACTGTTATACCCGAAGCAAAAGAAAAACAAATTGAAATAAATGAAAATGATTTGCGAATTGATACTTATAAAGCAGGTGGTGCAGGGGGTCAGCATGTTAATAAAACGGATTCCGCTGTAAGAATTACACATATTCCCACAGGAATTGTTGTTCAATGCCAAAATGAACGATCACAAATACAAAATAAACAAACAGCAATGAAAATGTTAATGGCAAAATTAATAGAAAAAAAAGAACGGGAACAAAAAGAACAAGAAAAAGCCATTGAAAAGAAAAAAATAGAATGGGGTTCTCAAATTAGGTCTTATGTTCTTCATCCATATAAAATGGTTAAAGATTTAAGAACAAATTATGAATCATTTCAACCGGAACTTGTTCTTGATGGAGAATTAATAAACTTTATTGAAAAATATTTAGTTGAATTTACAAATTAATAAATTTATAAAAAAAAATAATTCTAGATAAATATGATTTTTACTAAGATTGAAAAAAATATTAAACATATTTTACAAAAAAAACCAACAATTATTTTAGGTCTTTCTGGTGGACCTGATTCAGTATTTTTATTATATTTTTTTAAAAAACTAGATACCGAAAAAAAAATTAAATTAATTGCAGCACACCTTGATCACGGTTGGAGAAAAGAATCTGTAAATGATGTTAAATTTTGCAAATCATTATGTAAAAATAATGACATTCCTTTTATTCACGAACATGCAAATAATCTTAAAGCTTGCTTAAAATTTAATGGATCTAAAGAAGAATTTGGTCGAAATTTAAGAAGATTCTTTTTTGAAAATTTACAAAAAATCTATAAAGCCGACCTTATTGCCTTAGGACATCACCAACAAGATCAACAAGAGACATTTTTTTGGCGAATTATTAGAGGAAGCAGCCTATGTGGACTTTCATGTATGAGAATTATCGATAAGCCTTACATTAGGCCGCTTTTAAATGTATCAAAACACGAAATCTTAAATTATTTAAACGAAAAAAATATCAACTATATAACTGATTCTACAAATAGTTCGGATTCTTTTCTGCGAAATAGAATTAGAAAATATGTTCTACCTGCAATGCAAAAATCCGATCTTCGTTTTAATACAAAATTTCAAAGCACTTTAAAACATCTACAAGAAGAAGAAGATTTTTTTAAAAGATTAACAATAAAATACTACAAAAAAATCTTTACTGCCAAAATTAAAAATCAAAAACAAATTATCTGTGGAGACTTAAAGCAATTTTTAAGCAAAGAAACAGTATTACAAAAAAGAATGTTAATTTATTGGCTTAATCAAGAAAAAGTTTCATTTAATGCCAGTGAAAATTATTTCGATGAAATTTTAAGATTTCTCAATAATAATCGCGGAGGTTCACATCAACTTTGTACAAATTGGAAATTAAATAAAAAAAAGAGTCTTTTCTGGATTGAAAAAAATTAACTTTAATTTACAAAATTTTTAATTTAGGTTCATTTATGAACTAAAACAATATAAAATTATAATAGAATTATTTTTATTTGGGGGAGGAATCAGGAGAGGAAATTTAATAATGCATGAAGAAGAAAAAAAAATAAAAAAGAAGAAAAAAAAATTAGCTACTTTTTTTTGGTGGTCATTCTTAATTCATATACTACTTCTTTTAATTATTATAGTTATTGCATTTAAAAAAACTGAAAAAATAATTCTATTTCGAAAAGAGAAAAAAAAGCAACCATCAAACGAGATGCCTGCAAGTTTAAAAACACGTAAATCAGTTTTTGGAGCAACCGTTCTTTTTGACGAAAAAGCAGACTTTAAACCGCTTAAAGAAGCCAAACTTTTGTCACAACATTCACAAGAGGGTATTGATAGTGAAAATTCTGCCATAAAAGAAGAAGAAAAAAGAGAAAAAAAAGAGAAAAAATCATCTTCACCAAAAACCGAAAAAATTAAAAAAGAAAAAACCAATATCAAAAATCCACAAAAAAAAGAAAATTTAATTAAAAAGCCTCAACCAAAAATTTTAAAAGAAAAACAAAAAATACAGCCTACAAATATTAAAGAACAACAAAAATCTGTACAAAAAACTCCACAATCAAACCCACTCATCTCAAAAATAGCAAAAATTAAAACACCAGGAACAGCACAACAAGATAAAAGCCCAATAAAAGTACCCCGTAAAAGTATAATAAAAATGACAAAAGGTTTTGTTGATACATTAAAAGATGATGGCCAATATTGGATTGAACGAAAAGGGGATGATAATAAAAAACCATCTTTTGAAGAACTCAAATATATTTCATATCATGAAAATATTTCATGGCACCTACAAAATTCCTGGAATCAAAATTTTGCACATAATAAATATGAAAAACTAACTGAAGGTACAGTTGGTATAGAATTTATAATTGAATCAGACGGAACTGTAAGTAAAGTAACAATATTAAAAAGTTCCGGGGATCTCCGATTAGATAACATTGTTAAAAGAAGCGTCGAACTTGCCTCCCCTCTTCCTCCTATTCCAATGCATTTTGGCAAAAATACATATTCCGTTAGCTTAAATATTCAAGTAACTTCAAAAAGATTCTTTTTTTAATTTTAAAGTTTTTCTTCCACTTTTATATTGTTAATTTGTTAAGATTAATAAGATGAAAAAAATATTTTTAGGGGGGAAAAATGAATTGGGAAAAAATAATGTTTTATATAAAAAGAATATTAATTTTAAAGCTTTTATTAATATTTTTCTTTATATTATCATCAATGTCCTTAAATTATCCATCAGATGATAATATAAAGTCTTCAGATTACTTAAGTAATCTTACATTACTCACTACAAATACATGGTATGAATTTAATTTCGATTGTGCGTGGTTATGGATGATTACTCTGAAAAGTAAAAAAGTTTTAAAACTAACAAAAATGGTCTTGCAATGGTCCGGCGAAAATCTAAATACCAAGCAACTAACAGCTTCACTATATCAAAAAAAAGAAACTGATTTCTACCCCATACCAATTGAAGAAAATTTCGTATGCGATGGTTTTTGGAACAAAGAAAAACAACAAATAATCTTTGAACCCAATAAAAAAGTCATAGCTGTTAATAAATATTATTTAGTTTTATCTTTTCCTAAAGCCTTTCGAGCAAAATTAAAAACAGGAATCTTTAAAATTTCTGATACCAATTCTTTAGAGCTAAAAAGAATAAAATAAAAATCAAAATGGACTTTTTTGTTTTTTTTATTTATATACAAATGAAAAAAGATTACTCACTTGTAAAAAATTCATCAACCTAAACATCAAAGCCAAGGCGATGTTGACAAACTACGGCTCATAAATTTAAAAAGGATTTGGAGTGGCAGAGGTTATAATACTTGGAGCTGGATTAACTGGACTTTCAGTTGCATATCACTTGGAACAAAAAAAAATTTATGATTTTGAAATCTTTGAAAAAGAAAGTATACCTGGTGGACTTTTAAGATCTTTTTATAAAAATGGCTTCATCTTTGATTTTACAGGACATCTTTTACATATAAACAATGATTATTTTTATAATTTTATAAATCAAATCGCAAATATTGAAAATTTTGATTTAATATCTAGAAATTCTTACATTCAATTTGATGGTAAATTTATACCTTATCCATTTCAAATGAACCTTGGACACATTTGTAAAGATAAAATAGTCGACTCAATTTATGGTTTTATAAATAGAAAAAAATACATAAAAAACCCTAACAATTTTCATGAATGGGTTTTAAAACATTTTGGTTCTGGAATGGGTAAATATTTCTTTTTTCCTTATAACAAAAAATTATTATGTTATAATACAAAAAAAATAACCGCTTCTTGGACTAACAGATTCGTTCCAAAAACCAATCTTAAAACAATTTTAAATTGTGCTGTAGATAAAAATATACAGCAATCAGTAGGATATAATAATTTTTTTTATTATCCCAAAAAAGATGGTATTTTTTTTCTCATTAAACAACTTGGAAAAAAACTTCAAAATAAGATTAATTTAAATCACAAAATGGTTAAAATTGATTCTCGAAATAAAATCATTCATTTTGAAAATGGAATACAAAAAAACTTTAAAATCCTTATTTCTACAATCCCCCTAGATACTTTTTTGAAAAATTTGAAAGAGGATGCGTCTAATAATTTATCGAAAAATTATAATAAATTACTATGTAATTCTGTTGTTAATTTTAACTTGGGATTTAATGTCCATAATCTCACAAATAAACATTGGATATATTTTCCACAAAAAAATGTTCCCTTTTACAGAATTGGTTTTTGGCATAATATCTGTAAAAATTCAACCCCTAAAAACAAAACCGCTATTTATGGAGAATTATCTTATTTGCAACAAAAAACATCTAATGAAAAACTTGAAAATTTAAAAAATAATTCAATTGAAAAAATATTAAATATTCTTAAATTAAAACACACAAATATAATTACCCAAAAAACATTACTTCTAAAACATGCATATGTTATTTATGATTTTTGGAGAGAAAAAAATCTTAATAAAATACATAAGGCATTAAATAACCAATCAATTTATTCAATAGGAAGATATGGGGAATGGAAATATTCAAGCATGCAAGAAGCTGTTTTAGACGGCAAAAAATATGCCGATATAATCTCATCAAAATTAACTCAAAACTTAAACACCACTTTACAACCTTTTTTTTTAAAAAAGGAAAATACGAAGGAGAAATTATACAACATTAAAACGTAAAAGGAGACTTAAAGGTAATGAAGTCAATGGAAGAATTCTATAAAAATAAAAATGTCCTCGTTACAGGTGGTGCGGGATTTATTGGATCGCATCTAGTAGAAAAACTTGTTGAACTAAATGCAAATGTAACTATTCTTGATAATTTGGCCACAGGTCAGCTTAAAAATCTTTCATCAATTCTGCCTTATATAAACATTATCTATGGGGACATAACAAATCACTTTACAACAATTAAAGCGAGTAAAAATCAAAACATCATATTTCATCTTGCTGCATTAACCTCAGTTGCAGAATCTATACAAAATCCATCTTTATGTAAAAAAATAAATATTGAAGGAACAAAAAACATTCTAGAAGGTTGTAAAAAAAATAATGTTGTAACATGTATTTTTTCTTCTTCATCAGCAGTCTATGGAAATAAAAATGAACAATGCAAAGAAAGTGACTCTACTAATCCATTATCTCCATATGCTCAAAGCAAACTTGAAAGTGAAAAATTATGCCAAAATTATTCTAAAGAATACGGTATCAATATAGCATGTTTAAGATATTTTAATGTATATGGGAAAAATCAGAATCCTAATGGAGAATATGCAGCTGTAGTTGCTAAATTCAAACACAATTTAATCAATAAAAAACCTTTAATGATATTTGGAGATGGCAAACAAACTAGGGATTTTATTCATGTATCAAAAATCGTGCAAGCTAATTTAAAAATCGCTATGAACAAAAATTTAAATAGTGAAATTTTTAACATTGCTTCCGGTAAAAGCATAAATTTATTTGAATTAATCAAAAATTTAGAAAAAGAAACTAAAACAAAAAATGTAAATATAATCTTTAAAGCCGCAAGAATAGGTGACATTTTTTATTCTGCAGCCAATTGTGAAAAATATAAAAAACTGATAAAGTAACCCTTTTAAAATCATAAACAATTTAAAAATAAAGGGTTTAATTATGAAAAAGAAACAGTTGCTATACTTTTTAATATTAACGACATTCTTTTTAAATATAAATACACTTGTTGCTAATCCAAATACAACTGTAGACGATGAAGTAAAAACAAAGGAGGAAACCGCAAGAAAAATTCAAACTTTTTTTAGAAAATATCTAACAAAAAAAAATCAGTTTTCTTCTGATTGTCCTATTTGCA
This sequence comes from Candidatus Babelota bacterium, assembly GCA_014730005.1. GTDB lineage: Bacteria > Babelota > Babeliae > Babelales > UASB340 > WJIY01. The sequence goes on from WJIY01000047.1 coordinate 11,155, forward strand.
GAGATCAATACGATTCAGAAAATAAAAATCTTGTTATTTTGTTATGCTGCAATAAACAAGTCTGTGAAGAATGCATGAAAAATGTTGGGTCTCTAGGTTGTCCTTTTTGTCGCCAAATTCCAATTAAATACAAAAGAGTTAAAGATAATGAAGTAATAAATTTGCCATTCATACTAAAATTTACAAATTTAATAATAATGGACCCCAACAAATTTCTTCCACTAGATATCTATTTTTCTCCTGAAGATATTAAGCAAATTGTTGAAAACACACGGAATTGTGATGAAATAAAACCATGGAATGCATGTTTACTTAAACAACAAATTAATAATTTCTGAATTAATATCGAAATTATTAATTCAGAAATTATTAGAAAAATTTAATACTCAAGCAACTCAGTCCAAATAAATTGACACTTCTAATGCAAAATTTAGACTATTTATAAAGCATTTTAACAGCCGAAGTGGCGAAATTGGCAGACGCGCTGGATTCAGGGTCTAGTCTCCTTTTTGGAGGTAGGGGTTCAACTCCCCTCTTCGGCACCATATTTATGCTTAATGCTATTTAAAAAAAATCCCCAAAAATCTAATTTTTTAATTATTTTTTCAATAAAAATTTTATTTTGTAAATCAACTTTCAAAACAAGCTTTTTCAATATATAATCTAAGTAAATAGACTTAAATTTATTAAACTAAATGGTAGAAATATGGCGAAAAAAGATTATTACGAAATATTGGGTGTATCAAAAAATGCAACCAAAGAAGAAATTAAAAAGGCATACAGAAAACTTGCATTAAAATATCACCCAGACAGAAATCCAGATAACAAAGAAGCAGAAGAAAAATTCAAACAAGCAACTGAAGCTTATGAAGTTCTTTCTGATGATCAAAAAAGAAGTAGATATGATCAGTTTGGACATTCAGGTATGCATAGTGGACATGATTATCACGAATACAGTGATTTCAGTGATATTTTTTCAAGCTTTGGAGATATATTTTCTGATCTTTTTGGGGGTGGAGGGCCCCAAAGACACCGCAAAAAAGAAGGGCTTACGCCTCAAAGAGGACATGATCTTGCTCAATCAATAGAAATAAGCCTAAAAGAATCTTACTTAGGTTGTAAAAAAGATATATTACTATATCACTATGTAACGTGCATAATTTGCAATGGTTCTGGTTGCAAGCCAAGAACAAAACCAGAAATTTGTACAAAATGTAAAGGGTCTGGAGCTGTATACTTGCAAAAAGGCTTCTTCTCTTTCACACAACCATGTAATCAATGTAATGGTCAAGGTTTTAAAATAACTCAACCATGTCAAACATGTAAAGGACAATCACGAATTCAAAAAAGAGAAAAATTTACAATTTCAATTCCAGCCGGTATTTATGATAATGCTGAATTAAGAGTACGAAACCGTGGAGATGCAGGAATCTATGGAGGATCTTATGGTGACTTATACTTGCGTGTAAGAATTATTCCAGAAAAAGAATTTTGGCGCAGGGAGAATGATTTAGTAACAACTTTAAATTTAACTTATCCTCAATTAGTTTTGGGCTGTCAGGTTGAAATTGAAAATATAGACGAAAATAAATATACATTAAAAATTCCTAAAGGATGTCCTGTTGGCAAAGAACTCTTAATCGCAGGAAAAGGATTTCCATATCCAAATGGTTATGGAAAAGGAAATTTAATAGTAATCACTCAATGTGATATCCCAAAAAATTTAGATATTAATGCAAAACAAAGTTTAATAGATTACGCTAAAAAACTTGGAAATAATATTCAAAATTCAAATAATGGAATTTCCGGATTTTTCAAAAAATTTTTGGGATAAAAATATCCGAAGTTAAATTCCGTATATTTTTATCCCAAAAATTTTTTATGAAATATTTAATCTTGCCATTCTTCCTCATCTTCTTCTTCTTGAATCTCTTCCTCTTCTTCCGAAATAGATCCTCTCCTTTTTTCCATAGCTGCAGCTAATGATTCCATCAAACCGCGTTTTTCTTCCGGTGTAGATTTTTCTTTTTTAGCCTCTTCTTTTTCTCTTTGTGAAACAGGTTTTAATTTTTGTCCCGCTCTTATACTTTCAAGTAATGCCGCTCGACCCGAACTAGAGTCTCCATTTTTTTTCATTTCGGAAGTTTCTTGTTGCAATTGAGGAAGCGGAGGCGCTGGAGGAGGAGGTGGTGGTGGAATTACCTCATGTTTCTTTTCAGTTTCTTCTTCAACCTTGATTTCTTCCTCAATTCGTGGAGGTAATGGTGGCGGTGTCACATCCATACTTGGCGGTTTTGGCGATGGAGTTACAATACCTGGTGGTGAAACTTGTTCTTCTCCTGGTCTTGCTGGCAATGGAGGCGGTGTTTCTTCTTTTGGTTTTATAGGAATCTCTTCTTCTGGCCTTGGAGGTAAAGTTGGTAATGTAATCTTGTCGATTACTAAAGTTTCTTGATCTTTAACATGTTTTTGTAACTCTAAATATTGTTTAGGATTTTTAGACCAACCTTTTCTTGGAAGCCTAAGCCAACGATATTCATTATCTGGCTTACTTCTTACAGAAAAATTACCTATTGCTACTATTGATTGATCACTTATAACTCCACCAATCGGCAAACCTGAAATCTTATTTTTTAAAAATTTTTTACCCATCTCGGTAAGTTTCTTTTTATCAATTTGTTTTAAATCAAATATATGCCATTGAAAAGACTCATCTTGTGCAGGAAAACTCCCCAACTTAACAACTTCCACTCCTTTTTTATTTCCTATTTTAATATAAGAAGAAGTTGTTGGATTATATAATATCACTACATTGCCCGAAAGTATTTCTTTATTACTATTTTTATCTTTAGGATCAAGAAATACAAATCTGGATGAAGGTTGAGGTTGCTGTATTGTTCCCAAAAGACCTCCTTGGTAATTTATATAAGAAGGTTTTGCCTCTTCTTTCCAATATTTAAAATATAAATAAACAGGATCTTGATATTTTATTGGTTGACGAGATATTTCCTGAAGATTTTGCATTTCTTGTGTAGAGGGTTGTTCTTGACTTGAAGGCTTCCTAAACATGGATTTAAATTCAGCACCAATTTCAACAAACTCTGCTCCTTGATCTGCAGCCTCTTTGGCTGCCTCTTTAGCTATCTGTGCCTTTTCTCTGGTTTGTTGTCTTACCTTTTTCCATTTTTCTGGATCTATAGCCTCTTTAGCTGCCTCTTTAGCTATCTGTGCCTTTTCTCTGGCTTGTTGTTTTATCTCTTCCCATTTTTGTCGTTCTTTTGGCAATGAAGAAATTGATTGCTCCTCGCTTGGAGTTTGAACTATATCAAGTGTTGGCGATGTTGGTTGTGCTTGTTCTGTATTATCTGATGTTGGCGATGGTGTTTGTGCTTGTTCCTCATCATCTGGTGTTTGTGGTGCTACTGGTAAAGGCGTTGAATATAAACGACCTGCTGGCATTTGTTTCTCATTTGGCCTTGGCCTTGGTGTTGGTGGTAAAGGCTTTGAATGTGAGCGCCATGTTTGTGCTTGTTCCTTAGGCGGTGTTGTCAACAGTGTTTCCTCTTCTGGTTTTGTAGGAGCCACTTCACCTATAAATGTCGAACTTGTTTCTATTTCATCCTCTAAATCTACCTGAGGTGAATTATAATCGGTCATTATCTGTTCAGCTTTTGCAAAATAAAAATTAAAAATATAAGAAAAAAATAAAATAAAGATCAAATTTTTAAATAAAAATTTTTTATTCATTACTTCTGCCTTTCTACAAAAAAAGCCTTTTTTACTCAAAATTAATATTCTATATTAAAATTAACAAACTCATAATGTTTTTTACAATAAAAAAATATTTTATTATCTGTAAATTCGGCATCCATGCAATTCGTGCTTTATTTTCACTTAGAATTTAACTTTATGATTTATAACTTGAAGGCCTCACAATAAAATTAATTTCTTACAACAATATTTAATATTTCTTTTGCTGAAATTATGTTTTTTCAAATTTATTTATTCCATCATTAGTATTTTTGCATCCCATTATCTATTGTCACATTATTTATGTATCCAATTCTCTTCTTTTTTAAATAGTATTTATAATGCAACTGTTTTATAAATTTAAAAATTTTATAATTTTAAAATCAAGCATAAAGCTCAAGATATTTAATAATCCTCCTATTTTAAAACTCCTTGTTGTTTTAAAAAATTAACCATTTCATTACTTACTAAATCTTTAAATTCTGTTGTTTTTATATATATAACTCCTCTTAAATATATATCTAAATCAGAAAGATCATTCTCAATTAAAGCATCAAATTCTTTCTTTAAAAATGAATTTATAAATATTATAATTTCATCGCTTAAATTATTTTGACATCCAGATATAGCATTTCGAATACGTCCAATAGCAATCTCAGATTTCTTTTTAAATATAGCTAAAAATACCTCCTTGATCTTTCCCAAAAAACTCGTTTTTTTTTCTTGTTCTAATTTCATATTTTCAGCCAATGCCTCAATTTTTAATGAACGACCAAAAGCACCTTTTTCTTTTAATTCATCAACTAATATCAATGCAAGACTACTTGCAAATGCACCAACCTTTCTGCCAAACTCACTTCTAAAAATATTTAATGATTGAGGAACTTCTTGGGTTACCGGAGGGAAAACCTTTATTCCTCTTAAAGCCTCCACAACAGCATTAACCAATTTCCCAGAATTATCTGTAACTATTTTAATTATACCGTTCTCTACTTCTTTTTCTGGAGACATTTTAGTGCTTATTTTTTCCTGAACTTTTGCCGCACCTTCTTTTGTTTTTCCAACAAGCGATCGTGCTCCTGACTTAAATTTTTTAAATAAAGATTTTTTTTCTTCTGTTTCTATAGCCATAGAAGTTTGTGTTTCCATTTTAGGTTGAGTTTTTGCAGTTTGTTCCTTCAATTGTTGAGATCTTTCGGCAAAACTCTGTGATAATCCTGCTTGTTGTTCAACAGGTTTAGTCTCTTTTGGTTTTTGTCCAAAAATCCCAAAACTGTTATTTATACTCAAAAATACAAAAACGACCAAAACTAATCCAACAAACTCCATTTTTTTAATTTTCATAAATTTATCCTCCTAAATCAATTAAATTTTATTATTTACTCTTCAAAAATACTTATTAAAGTATTTATATACAAAAAAATTAATTCTTCACACCTCTAAAAACTTCATCCAAAGATACAAAGCCTTGCTTAATTTTATCTATCCCATCATCTAGCAGTGTTTTCAAACCATTTTTAACTGCAATTTTAGTAATAATATCAGAAGAATTTTTGTTCAATATCAAACTTCTAATAATGTCATCAATCATTAATAACTCAAAAATACCTGTTCTTCCTTTGTAGCCCAAATTTAAACATTCAACACAACCTATGGATATGTAACTTTTTTTAATATCACAATCATTTAAATTCTTATATGCAGCCTTATCGAAATCAGCTTCCTGTTTACAATTTTGACAAAGTTTTCTTACTAATCTTTGTGCCAATACCCCCATTAAAGAGGCGCTTATTAAAAATGGTTCTACACCCATCTCTATTAATCTTGTAATGGCACTTGCAGCATCATTTGTATGCAATGTACTAAAAACCAAATGTCCTGTAAGTGCAGCTTCTATCGCTATTTGTGCCGTTTGTCTATCTCTGATTTCTCCAACCATGATTATATCTGGATCTTGACGCAAAATTGAACGTAAACCTTTTTGAAACGTAAAACCTGATTTAGTATTAATCTGACTTTGTGTAATACCAGCAAGATCATATTCTACAGGATCCTCCATTGTTATAATATTACGCTCTGTATTATTCAAATATGAAAGTATTGCATAAAGAGTTGTTGTTTTTCCTGAACCTGTCGGACCCGTAACTAAAAAAAATCCATGTGGGCGTGATATAAGTTCTTTTAAAACACTTAAATCTTTTTTATTAAAGCCTAATAAATCTAATTTCAAACATTCTCGAGATTGATCTAAAATACGAATAACCATTTTTTCGCCATGTATAGACGGAAATGTTGAGATACGCAAATCCAAAAAATCGCATAAGTTTTTATCTTTTTTATTAGTTACTTTAATTCTTATTTTGCCATCTTGAGGAATTCTCTTTTGTGCAATATCAAGAGAAGCTAAAATCTTTAACCTTGAAAGAACCGGTAATCTATGATCAAAATCAACCGAATTTTGATCATATAAAATACCATCAATACGATAACGCACCCGCATAGAATCTTCATTTTGCTCTAAATGAATATCTGAGGCGCTCATATCCAAAGCCTTATATAAAAGAGAATCAACTAAGCAAACTATTTGATCTTGGACAATACCTTGTTTAATCTTTTCTTCTTTGCTTAATAATCGATACCAAAAATCTTTATCTCTCTCCCTTGCCCCCATACCTTTATCCAATATTTTTTATAGTTTTTCTTATCCCAATTTATATCCAATTAAAAAACCTACTGTCGATGAAACCGACACTAATAAATTGTCTTTTATCCAATCAAAAATTGAATTTAAAATAACGCCCAAATCTGCTGTAGGTTCAAAACCAATCCAAACATTAAAAGCTTGCCAATCAATTTCTAAGATTTTATTGTATTCCAAAATTAAAATCAAAAAAATCGATATCAATAAACACGAAATTAAAAATTTAAAATACTTTTTGAATAAAAATCCAATTGCAAAACCTACACCAAAATAAATTGATGCCTGAACAGCTTCAGAAGAGGTTCCACCAATACTCTCTGCCCACTCTTTAATATTTATTTTTTCCCAAACCTCTTTTATCCACTCAACAAATGTTTTAAAAATATTAGAATTATTCACTGCTTCCATCTTCATATCCTTTCTTTATTATTGAGTAAAATACAAAATTTTACTTTTTTTATTAATTTATCAAATTTAAGTTATTAATTACTAGAATAGAAAAAACAAAAAAACATACCCTTCAAAAATAAGGCATCAATAAAAAAAGGCAGGAGATGCACAAGCATTTCGCTGCCTTTATAAAAAATTTAATAAAGATAAATTTATTTTACCATATCTTTCAATTGTTTTCCCGGTTTGAATTTTGGAACTTTTTTTGCAGGTATATTCATTTTTTTGCCTGTTGCAGGATTTATACCTGTTCTTGATTTTCTTTTCATTACAGAAAATGTTCCAAAACCGGTAAGAACAATTGTCTTATTCTTTTTTAAAGAATTTCCAATTACTTTAATAAATGATTCTAAAGCATCCTTACAAGCAGTCTTAGATAATTTACTATCTTTTGCCATCAGTTCAATCACTGCAGCTTTATTCATAAAAAATTCTCCTTAACTTAAACCAGTCTAAACTGGAGAAACATCATAACAACATAAAATAACACAAAACATTCAGGTAGGTATCCTGATAATCATGCATCAAACAATTTTTGTCAAGCTGAGATTGCCTCCTAAAGGCTTTTAACAAATTAATTTAAACAACAAGATTCAAAAAATATAGACTTGTAATTTAACTTGTTGGTGCCGAGGGCCGGACTCGAACCGGCACAGGTTAAAAACCCGAGGGATTTTAAGTCCCTTGCGTCTACCAATTCCGCCACCCCGGCAAAATTGTGGTTGACAATGATAGTATGTATAATTTTTGTAAGTTATACAAATATTTTTTTTATAATTTGCTTACTTTTGGAGGCGGCACCCGGAATTGAACCGGGGATCGCGGTTTTGCAGACCACTGCCTTACCACTTGGCTATGCCGCCTTATCTAAGCCAAATTCTAATGTTATCAACCAAAATATATCAAACAATTATAGAACCTATTAAATTAACAGCGCCAGCATTCTCAATTTTCACTTGCACAAACTTGTTAATTTTATCATCATTACCAGAAATCAAAACTCGAATATTACCCTCTGTTCTTGCTAAGAGTTTACCATTTGTTAAACGTTTTTCAACTAAACATTTTATAATTTTGCCCACATACCTATTATTTTGCTCTTTGCATATATCAACTTGTCTTTGTTGTAGTTTTTTTAATCTTTCTAACTTCACATCAATCGGGCATTTATCTTTAAATAATGCAGCTTTGGTATATTTACGAGGTGAATAAATAAACGAATACACATTATCAAATTTAACACTTTCTAAAACATCAACTGTTTTTTGATAATCTATTTCTGTCTCTCCAGGAAAACCAATAATTATATCGGTAGAAATTGTAGCATTAGGTAGAAGTTCACGTATCCAATCTATTTGCTCTAAATATTTCTCAACTGTATACGTTCTATTCATTGCTTGTAAAATTTTATTTGAACCTGATTGTAAAGGATGGTGTATATAACTACAAAGTTTATCCGAATATTGAGCCATAATTTCTAAAACATCTTTTGTCATATCTTTGGGATGTGGACTAACAAATTTAACCCAAAAATCACCCTTTATTTGTGCTACCTTTTCTAACAATTTACTAAAATTTGCATTAGATTGTGGGTCTTTATATGAATTTACATTTTGTCCGAGCAAAGTAATATCTTTAGCACCAAGCTCAACATCTCGTTTTACTCTATCTAAAATTTCATCTAATGAATAACTACTTTCTCTGCCTCGCGTAAAAGGAACAATGCAATAACTGCAATAATTATTGCATCCAGTCATTATGTTTATAAAAGATTGCTTTACCTCTTTTGTGTGATTTTTAAATCCACCGAGATGCAAAATTTTTTTATCATCCGCAATCTGTGAACCAGTTAACGATTTACGTTTAATCAATAAATTTTGTTCCCGTGAAGATAAAGATTTAATTGTTTCAATTTTTAAAATAATATCATGTAACAAACTTTGTAATTTATATAAATCTTCTTTTGCCCCAAAAACAAATCTTACATTATCAAATCGATTCAAAATTTCTTTTTTTCTATAACTTGCGATACATCCAATAACGCCAACCTGCAAGTATTTTTTATTTACCTTAAACTCTGCAAGTTCACCAATATATGAAAATACTTTTTGTTCGGCCTTTTCTCTAATTGCGCACGTATTAATCAAAATTAAATCTGCATGTTTTTCTTTTTCAACTCTGCAACATCCAAGATTTTGTAGATAATTAGATATTGCTTGCGAATCAGCAACATTCGCCTGACAACCATATGTTTTTATAAAAAAATTAACCATAAATATATACCGCTAAAAAACATCCATTTCTAAATACAAATATTCTTTTTTATTATAAACTAAAGGCATAAAGCCTCAAATCCATAAAAAAAAATTACTTTATTCACAAAAGGAGATAATTTCATGAATAATCCTACTTTAAAACCATTTCCCTTAAATAAAAAACAAGATAAAATAATCCAAAAAACTAAAGTTTTTGTTAAAAACAAACGCAAAAAAGAAGGATCTGGACATGATTGGCAACATGTTTTAAGAGTATTAAAAAATGCTATACTTATAGGGGAAAATGAAAATATTGATATGTTTATTGTACAACTTGCTGCGCTACTTCATGATATAGCTGACTGGAAATTTCATAAAGGCGATGAAAATATTGGACCACAAACAGCACACAAGTTTTTAAATGAGCTCCAAATTGAAATTTCAGTTATAAATCATGTTTGCCAAATAATAAAGAATATTTCATTTAAAGGTCAAAATGTTAAAACTGAAATGCAAACAAAAGAAGGTGAAGTTGTACAAGATGCAGATCGATTAGATGCTATTGGAGCAATTGGAATTGCAAGAACTTTTGCATACGGTGGGTTTACAAAGCGTGAAATTTATAATCCCGAAATAAAACCACAAATACATCAAACTTTTGAAGAATATAAAAACAACCAAAATCCAACTATCAATCATTTTTATGAAAAATTGCTGTTACTAAAAAATCGAATGAATACAAAAACAGGACGGCAAATAGCACAAGAAAGACATTTGTTTATGGAAAAATTTTTAAATCAATTTTATCAGGAAATCGAAGGAAAATTATAAATGGCTATTCAAGCAGGGCTAGTTGGATTACCCAACGTTGGAAAATCTACATTATTTAATGCGCTCACAAAAGCAGGAATTCCTGCACAAAATTATCCTTTTTGTACCGTTGATCCACATGTAGCAATAACAGAGGTACCAGATGAACGCTTAAACAAATTAGCAAAAATTTTCAATTCACAAAAAATTGTTCCTTCAACGGTTCAATTCGTCGATATTGCTGGTCTTGTTAAAGGAGCTGCGCAAGGTGAAGGATTGGGTAATCAATTCCTTGGAAATATTATGAGCGTAGACTTGATTTTACACATCGTTCGTTGTTTTCAAGATAATAATATCACTCATGTTCACAATAAAATAGATCCGCTCGAAGATCTTGAAATAATAAATGCAGAATTAATGCTTAAGGATTTAGAATCTCTAGAAAAACGCGAAGAAAAAGTTAATAATAGTTTGCGCACAGCAAAAAATAGAAATTTATCAACACATGAAATTAAAGAACTTGAAAAAGAAAAAGAATTAATAGAAAAAGCAAAAAATGCTCTACAAACAGCAAACATTCTTGAAATACAAAAAATAATAAATGAATACAAAGAAAATGAAATTGAAACAATTCCATTATTAAGTGCAAAAAATTTTTTGATTATTGCAAATCTATCTGAAGATGAAATGAACAATTATGACTATAAAAATAACTCAAATTACAAAACTTTAATTGAAAAATTTGGAGAATCTAAAGTTATACCTATAAGTGCAAAAATAGAAGAAGAATTGGCACAATTAGATGATGAAGATAAAAAACTAATGCTACAAGATTTAGGTATTTCAAAAAGCGGTTTACCTGAAATCATCCAAAAAGCATATATAAATTTAGGAATGATAACCTTTTTTACTGCGGGGCCAAAAGAATCGCATGCTTGGAGTATTAAAGAAAATACAAAAATACCACAAGCTGCTGGAACAATACACTCTGATATGCAACGCGGTTTTATTTGTGCTGAAGTTTATAATTGCAACGACTTATTTGAATTAAAAACAGAGGCGGCACTAAAAAATGCAGGTAAAATTCGCACTGAAGGAAGAGAATATATTGTCCAAGATGGTGATGTTTTACTAATTAGATTCAATGTATAATTTTTTTTAAAAAAAATATTGTTTTTTGACAAAAATAATATAAAATCAACCAATCTTTTTTTAAATCAAAGCTTTAATTTTAAGGGAAAATATGTACCTCAAAAATATTTTAAAATTAATCTTATTAACTTTATTTCTATATACATACAACTTTTCTTATAATTACGATCATTTTCAAAAGGTTCTTGAATTCGTAAATTATGAAGATAAAACAAATAACAATTTAACAAACCTTGATCTTACAGGTGCTCCACTTAAAGGTTTAAATTTGACCGGTGCAAACTTTGAAGGTACAAATTTCACCGGAGCAGATTTACGTCGAACAATTTGGAACGACAGCGAAATTAATCAAAATAATCACATCGAAACTATTCTTAATTGGAACAATCTTTCACAAACAATTTTAGATCATGCAAGATTTGATGAAGCAAAATTACATAAAATAATAATAATCAATGCCTCAGCAACAAATGCTAATTTCAGAAATGTTGAATTTAAAAATTCAATATTAAAAAAAATAACCTTTGAAAATTCTAAAATGCAAAATTCTTACTGGGAAAATACTAATATTAAAAAATTAAATTTAGACAATGTAGATCTTAGTAATTCTATTTTTAAAAATATCATATTAACAGGAATCATTTGCAAAAATAATACTATTTTAAAAAATACAAAATGGTCAACTAATATATTACATTCTGTGAATATAAATAATATTAATTTAGAAAATGATTATGAAACAGCATTAAACTATTCACGTATAATTGAATTCCAAAATATTCGTTCAATTTTAGGATACTTTCATAATATTATTGATGAATTTGTAAATCATTTAACAGAAGAAGAAGAACCAACAGAAACAAATCTAGATTTTTGTAAAACTAATTTACCTTTTCCAAAAAAAATTTTTAAAGATTCAAGATGCCCAATATGTTTAGTAGACTTTGAAGATTGTGAGCAAATAGCAGTAATATCTTGTGGGCATACTTTTCATCAAGAATGCATTAATCGTGCATTAAATATTCACCACAATTTATGTCCTTCCTGCAAATCAATAGAAATTTCAGGATACAAACCTATTAAATATTTTAGTTAAAATATTTAAGGAACTGAATTTTTTTATTATCTTATTTTCTTTTTTTAGTTAATGTCACTTAAGAAAAAACGGCTCTTTTTATATCTTCACTAACAAAATGTTGTTGGCTTATAACCTTTTTCATTTAATAAATTTAAAATTTTTTCTGCAATGGATGTAATAGTATCACTTTTACTTTCCATGGAATATTTTGCAATTTCATATGCATATGAATAACCTGCTTTGAAATTGTTTTTAATTAAATATTCAATATAATTATATAATTCTTTATATTTAATTGAAAGTTTCTTACTTTGGTTTTCTAATTTTTTATATATTTTTTTTTTTGTTTCTCTAAGCATTTCTAATACCATTTTTGTTGAAAGGTCCTTTTTTTCAATTAAATCAAATAAATCCTTCAATTTAATGTCTAAATTTATCGGATCATTTGATCTCCATTCATCTTTTCTTATTAAAGATATAAGTAATATTTCATGCAGATAATTATCAACCTTTTTATAATCATTATTTAAAAGCTCCCTAAGAATACAACATGCCAAACTTTGTAATGATAAATGCCCAATCTTAGCTATGTAGTCATTATGATTAAGAGCTTTCATTGCCACATCAAGTGATAATTCGTATATTGCCTCACACTTTTTTTTTCCAACAAGATAATTTAATATCGATAGTAAAAAAATATTTTTTGAGTCAATATCGATATTTAATAATTTATCTGCAATCATATTTGGATCCCAAAAATCATTATACAGTGCATCTATAAAAATAGGTTTTACGTCTACAGTTGTAGCTCGTATTATATATTCCAAATAAGCATTGAAATTTTTCAAGGGCATGAACTCATTTATTTGTAATGTAAATGTTAATTCATTTGGTCCTATCAAGTTAGTTTTCAATACTCTTCCATCACAAAACAAAAATATTAATTTTGAAAAATCATTTATATTGTCCCATCTACCTCTTGCTTGGCCACAAAAGCTTATTTTTAATTCGATACTTTCTTTTTGCTTTTTATTGAAATTTATTTCAAAAACAACACTATGATTACGTAAGGGCAAATTATATCTTGCTTGCATTTTTTCATTTTCAAATGAAATACTTAAAAAATACGATTTTTGAATAGTATAATAAATATCATAAGAAATTGAATCTGTATAACTAGGCAAAAAACCATTTAATGGGGTAAGAAGTATATTTTCTAATTTTTTAAACAATTCTGGTTTTTCAATATTATTTTTTAAAATACATTTCAACAATATTCCAGATATTATTAATAAATTCTGATGAATCAATGTAAATATATCTTCAGCTGTTTGAGGTAGATTTAGAGAAATATTTGTTGCACTTCCAAGAACAGAATTTACAACACTGAAACTAAGTGAAGGATTTAATTGATCTATTGAATCAGATACTTTATTATTTAAAATATCTTCTAGTATTTCAAAATATTTTTCCTTTGTATAAGTTTCACTACCCTCTTCACAATATTTAATTGCGCCATTGGGTACAAACAATAATGTTATTTTTTGTAACTCAAAATATACTTTCAACATTCGTTTAAAATTAATAACCTTTTGAATATAATCTGAATATTCATTAGAGCCCTTTAAAGTTTTAATAGATCTATCAAATACATCAATTAATTTCTCCATTACTACTAAAGTAATTATTTTTAAGAGTTGGTCATTTTTGTTTAAAAATATGTTTTTTAAATTTGGGCTTTTAAAAAAATTAACAAAATTATTTTGTAATTTATTTAATTGAAATTCAAAGTTTTGTGGTTTTTCCCAAACAGATAATTCGTATAAATCGAGTTCTATTTTTTTATCATAAACTTCTTTTAGAATAGATTCAGATTTTAATTCTTTAAATATATTTGTTAAAAAATTAGCTTCATCTTGGTTTTGATTGAAATATAGATTTATAAAAGTTGGAAATATTGCAAATTTATTAATTAATTCAATTAATTTTAATAATTGTTTTCGGTTATTAGTATTTTTTTGTATAAACTTAATCCATTTATTCTCTAAATTTTTGGTAAAAGCAACTTGGTATCCTTGATATGCAATTTCAAACAGCCTTTCATCATCCATTAGTTGTTGATTAATTATATTTTGTTTCTCTGCAATAAATTTCTTTTTATCTTCATAATCCCTACAAAGTTCTACAAAAGAATAATCATCTACATTTAAATTATCTTTTTCTTGAAATAAAATGGCTTGTAATATATTTATTAAATATAATTTTTGTAAAAGAATTAAATTGTGATCTACAATTTGTTCTTTAATATTTAAAATAGAATTGTAAATATTTTTCATTTTGTTTTTTAACTCTTGGAATACTTTTTTGTCATTTTCAACTTCTAATATTTTTTTTCCAATGCGTAATAAAATACTTTGCATTATTTGCTCTTGGATATTTGAGTTATGATCATCGCGTAACAAATCAATCAAATTTTCAATGCTCAAATTATTGTAGTAATCACATACATCAGTAGAATGAAGACTTTGTTGTGAGATGTAATCACAAGGTATTGTAAATTTTCCTGGTATAGGATGTTTATAAAAACCCTTTTTTATGCTTAGACTATCTGATTCAACAATTAAACCTCTTTGCAAGTCAATCCATAAACAAAAATTTTCTTTGTTAATTACTTGTCTTAGTTTTTCAATTCCTTTTGTTACCAAAACTGCTTTACCTGCACCTCTAAATATTGCAGCTGCATGTGAAGTCGCTTCGGCTTGACCTTCTACAACAATTACATCTACTGAGTTAGCATCAAATTCGGGTTTATTAAATTGTTTAAGTGCATTTTCTAATGTATCAGCAATAATTATTTGCTTACAGGCAGTTATTGTTTTAACTTTACAATCAGCCGGTATTATTGTTGAAGATTTTATTATTTTTTCATTTGATATATTTTGAACATCTTGGATATATTCTGGAGCTAATTTTTTTTCAATTATCAATGGTCTGGCTTGAACCAAGTAAATGGTTTTTGAACTTGGTTTATATATTAATTCAATATCCATTACTTTTCCGTAAAGATTATGTATTGCATCCGCAACCTTTTTTATTGCCAAAATGGCTTTGTTATCTAATGATGGTGAATTTTTAATTTCTGATGAATTGCTTTTATATCCTAAACCATATTTACCTTTGTAATAAATTGGTACTATTCTTTTATCTTTTGTTTTTAAGATTTTATTAATTTGATTATTAGGTCCTACATAGAAGGTATCTATCGCAACTTTATTATCTACCACTCCCTCATTGTGTCCAAATGATGCTTGTATCATTGTAATTCCTGGAGTATTTGCATATGGTTCTTGAGTATATATTACACAACTAACTGGAATATCAGCAACTTTATCGGCTCCACCCAACTTTTCTCCAATCATTCGTTGAAGCAAAATTGGTATTGATGGTTTTTGAAATAAACTTTCATTTTGTTCTCCCGACTTTTGTCGTTGTACCAGTGATTTTGAACTAAGATATGATGAAATTACATTTAAAATAGCTTTTTCTATATCATTTGAATTAGGATTTACATTTGATTGACTAAAATTTCCTCCAGCATTTGACAAATCATCATTGTCTTCTTTTCCTGTACTTCGAACCATTATTTTCCAATTATTTTCATTCGCAGTATTTAAAAACAATTTTATTTTTTTACTCGACAAAATATTTGAAGTTCCTTGAATAATTTTTTTTGATGAATTGTTTAATTTCATTCTTTTAGATGGGTATTTTTTTTCAATGTTATTAATTTTTCTTTTTTTATTTTTTTTGTCCAACTTTGAACTTTGTGTTAATCGATACGGTTGCCCTATATGTTTTAACGTTTGAATTTGATTAGCTACTCCACTCAGCATGGAAATTAAAAATAAATTTTTAGTTTCTTCACTTATAAATTCTTTATTTTCTTTTTTAGCTTGCTCATTAAATTCATTAAATATATCTTTACAATTATTTACACCATTATAAATTGAAGAAACATTAAAATATCTAGATTTTAGAATTTGATTCGATTCTTCGTTAGAAATTGTTACAAAATCTGGAATTTGAATTGTTATCCCAGAATTATTTAATATATTGTTTAAAACTGCTTCATTTTGTTTCAAAAAAAACAAATTTGCTGCTTTATTTCCAAAATTATCTGCATATTCATTAGTATAGGTAGGCGCCATCGTAGTAGTTGATAATGATACTTTATCATCGTAAATATACATTGCATTAATAGGTAATAAGATAAAACTTGATACTAATAAAATCGATAATAAAATAAGATGATATAATTTTTTTGAACTCTTCATAATATAACCTCACCATTTGCTATACATTCTAACAATTTATTATATATTTATATTAAAGATTAAATAATAATTGCACAAAAGCCCGAATCAATAAGATACAATTTCGTTACTTTTTGAAGTTTTTTTAAGATAAAAAGCAATTTTTCATTCATTTTAATCATTTTTAAAATTTCATAATTTTTAAACTTATTCGATTTAAAAATTACAAACCCGTTGGTATATCCATAAATTCTGTTGCTATATCAAATTTATCTTTTATAAGATCCGCCAAAGCTTTTACTCCAACAGTTTCTGTAGCATGATGTCCAGCACAAATAACATTAAATTTAGCATCTTTAACCACATGATAAAATTCAGTTGAATCTCCAGTTAAATAAAAATCAACGTCAGCATTAATAGCTTCTGTAAGTTGCGGATAACCTCCCCCGCCAGAACAAACTGCCATGGTTTTTATTTCTTTTTTTCCAAAAGGCAAAACTTTACAAGTTGCTCCAAGCTCTTCTTCTAAAATTTCCCTAATTTTCTGAATTGTTTTTGGCTCATCTGCTTTGCCTGTAAAACTTATATTTTGTCCATCATAAAATGCAAATGGTTTATCTATATTAAAACCTAAAAGTTTTAACAGTTGTACATTATTTCCAACTTCAGGATGTTTATCCAAAGGAAGATGCGATGCATATAAAGAAATATTATTTTTGATCAAAAAATCAACACGATCAAAGTTATAACTTGTTAAGTTTGGATTAACCCCCTTCCAAAATAAACCATGATGTACAACAATCATATCAGCTTGAATATCTACAGCCTTTTTAAAAGTTTCCATACCAGCCGTTACTGCAAACATTATTTTTTTTATATTTTTTCTTCCCTGAACTTGTAAACCATTAAAAGATGCATCTTTAACATTTTTAATATCAAGATAATTATCCAAAAAATTTACCAGCTCATTTAATGTTTGCATAAATAAAATCCTTCACATTTTCTTTTGTGATAAAAATTCAAAAAGATAGCAACCCACTTATCTACATTATTTATTGAAGTATCAATTTTAAAATCAACATTCAAAGATTTTGTATTTTCAAAAGATGTTTTTACAAAATGTTTTGCCCAAAAAGCTCTTTTTTCATCTCTTTTCAATCTTTTATTTCTCTGCTCATCTCTTGCTTAAAAGAATTTCTAAAGGAGCCGAAACAAGAACTTTTATAATTTCATTTTTTCCTTCAAGGTTTTTTTCCATTTTTTTCTCATAGATATTCGTATCTATGATCACATTTTTTCCATCTTTAAGAATCTGATTAGAAGATTCAATTAAATTTATAATGGTTTCTTCACATTCATCTAAATCGATTCTTTTCCATTCCTCTTTTTCTTTATTTAAAACTTTTATTAATTCTTTGGCTAAAGTAGATTTACCAGCACAAGATGGTCCAATTAATAAAATAATATCAGAGCACATTATACTAAAAAACATTATTGAAAGCGTTATCAAAATAGTAAAAAATTTAGTAATTAATCTAAAATTAACCATTAAGCTTCTCCCACTCTTCTAAATTCTGTGCAATTTTTTCTTCCAAATCTTTAATTTTTGAACAAGTTTTATAATAACTATTAGAACCATATTCTACATTTTGCAGTTTTTCTGTTTCTTTTTCTAATTCTTTTTCTAGTTTATACATCTTACTTTCAATTTTTCCTATCCGTTTTCTTTGTTCATAAGAATTTTTATTATTGTGTTTAACAATAACTTCATCATTTTTTTTAGTTTTTGTACTTTCTTTTAACTCATTTGGTGCTTTTTGATAAAGATATGAATCATAATTTCCGTCATAACTAAATGCACCATTTGGTGTTAAATCAATTACATTAGTTGCAAGTTTATTTAAAAAATTACGATCGTGAGAAACAAACAAAATTGTACCTTTATATTGCTTTAAAACATCAAGCAAAATCTCTTTTGAATCAAGATCCAAGTGATTGGTTGGTTCGTCAAGAATTAAAAAATTAGCATCCTTAAGCAACACTTTTACCATTGCAACACGATTCTTTTCACCTCCACTTAAAACCCTTATTTTTTTATAAACATCATCACCAGTGAAAAGAAATGCACCTAAATAATTTCTTACCTTTGCTCTTGCCTCACTTGTTGTACATGAATCTTCTATTTCTTGAAAAATGTCTTTTTTTAAATTTAAAGATCTATTTTGATCCTGCTCAAAATAAGAAGGTATAACATTATATCCAAATTCAAAACTTCCAGATGTTGGCTTAAACTTTCTCATAATAATATTAAGAAGTGTTGTTTTACCAACACCATTTGGTGCAACAATTGCAACTTTTTCACCCCGCTCAATTTCAAAAGAAATATTTTTAAATATTTTTTTATCTCCAAAACTAATACTTAAATTTTTTGCACACAAAACAATTTTACCTGAACGAACAATTCTAGGTAGTTTTATTTTTATCGATTTTTGTTGATGTTCTAATTCAATTAAATCTATTTTTTCTAAAGATTTTAAAATACTTTGTGCCATCTTAGCCTTAGTAGCTTTAGCACGAAATCTTTCAGCAATTTCCCTTTTTCGTTTAATTTCTTTTTGCTGTTCCTGTTGTTTTTTTTCTAATAACTCCATTCTTCTTTCTTTTTTAACTCTATATGAAGAATAATTTCCCTTATACACATTCAAATTTCCCATAGATAATTCAAAAATTTCTTTGCATAAATTGTCTAAAAAATATCTATCATGTGAAACCAAAATAAAACCAAATTTGGAATTTTTTAGAAAACTTAAAAACCAATCCCTTGCAAAAATATCAAGATGATTTGTAGGTTCATCAAACAAATAAAAATCTGCTTTTTGTAACAACAATTTGGCTAAAACAAGTCTCATCTTCCAACCAACGCTAAGCTGACTAACTAATTTGTCTATTTGTTGTTCACCAAATCCCAAACCATATAAAACTTTTTTAATATCAACTAATTTTTCTTCATATAAATTTTCATTTAATTTATTTTGTAAATTTGAATAGTTTTCAATATCATCTATTGTCGCAGTTGAATTTTGAATTTTTTTTTCCAAGCTTTTAAATTTAAAATAAAAATCACCTAAATTATTAAAAACATTAAATGCTTCATGTAGTACAGTTTTTTCCGAAAGCAACACAACATCTTGTGGCATATAAGCAATTTTAAAATCTTTAGGAATATTCATTTTTCCTGAATCTAATTCTTGTTGTCCTGCAATAACTTTAAGTAATGTTGTTTTCCCTGAACCATTTCTACCAACTAAACCGATTTTTTGATTATCTTGAATATTAAAAGAAATATCATTGAAAATAACTTGTTCACTAAAAACAAGATTCAAATTTTGTGCATTTATCATATCCCAAGCCCGCGTTTTTTTAAGCTCTTTTTTGAAATAAAAAATCTTCTTTTCTGTTCAATTCCAATTTTTTGAATCAAATGATAAAAAAAATCTCTATCTGGCCCTTTAACAACAGCCTGTTCATGTGCTTCCGCTAAAGCAACTGGATATCCTTGTCCCTTTCTACTTTGATCAATTGCAATATTACAAATAAAATCTAAATTTTTTTTATCTTTTGCCATCCAAAAAGGAAATTCCAATCTAGCAATTTCAAAACCCACATGCAAATAACAAAAACATGGTTTTAAATGCTCTGGATAATTTTTTGTAATTTTTGACGTACTAAAAAAAACTGTTGTTCGCTGATTTGGTTTTAAAAAAAATTTAACCACATGAGAATCCAGTAAATTATCAACCTGCTTACATGGAAATTGTGTAAAATTACTATGACATAAAATACAATCGGCAATTTCAAATCTGCATAAACCTAATCGTATTAAATTTACTAATTCACGACTTTTAGGAAAACTTATATAACCTGAAATCAAAATTTTATTTTCATAAAACTTATTCAACCAAAATAAATAATTACTTAAAAAATACTTTTTTATCTCGTCTTGCTTTCCCTCTAAATTCCAAAATATGATACTACCATCAACAAAACACATATCTGATTTATTAGTTAAACTTTTTTCAAATAAAGTTTTAAGTTCTAATTCTTCTCTTGTTAGATCTACCATTTCGGAAGTAAAAGGAATATTATCCATATTCAATAATAAATCTTGTGGTAAAAAAACTTTTGGAATCGAAAAAAAATCAACATTTCTATTTAATTCATTTTTTTTATACTCAATAAAACAACCACCCAAATTAACTAAAAAACATCTAGCACCAGAAAAATGTCTATCTGGATAAATTTGAGAACCGTCAACAGAAAAAACAGAATAATCATGAACATTATTTTTTATATCGAATGTATCAGTTAAATTACCTTGCCATAAAGGAATTAAAAATGAGCTTTTCGCATCTTTAGATTTTTGTGCAAAAAGCTCATCTCTACAAATTTTAGACCAAGTATCTTTGGCAATATTATTTTGATTTTGTAAATCAGGAAATATTTTTGAAGTTAAATTTATTATCTGACGCGAAAGTTCATGACGATTGAGCATAAGTTTTTAATTTTTTTCTACCAACTTTTGTGTATTTAATACCCTTCTTGTATACCTTATACTCTAAAAATAAAATAAAATAAATTAAAATAGAAAAAGCATCGTTTACTGTTATTTGAACAGGTAAATTTAGAGCAAGTGATGCAAGCATTTCAAACGAATAACTCAACAACGACAAAAGTATAAAACTAGCACTTATCCCCTTCAAGCTTTTATTTAAAAAACCATCAAACATTGGTATAACATTTCTAAAAGTATTAAACGAAACAAAAATCCATCCAATTAAAGGATTTTTAAAGTTCATAAATCCTATAGCAAAAACAATAAAACTTAATATCAAAAATATATTAAATAAATAAAAGGAATATAGTTTTCTTCTACGCGCTGCGCTTTTATAGTAAAGCAATCTTTGTAAAACTAATACACAAGTTAAAAATAAATAAATTGAATTCATTAATTTATAAGCCAAAGGTAAATTACAAAAAAATGCATAAAACACATAAAACGCCTGAAAACTAATAGAAGCAGCTAAAAATGAATCACTCAAACCTTTATTCTTTTTGCGTTTATAATTTAAAATTATTTGCGGAACAAGGCTTAATGAAAAAAATGTATAAATTAGCCAAATTATAGAGTTGGCTAAAAACTCTGAAATAATCAACATAATCTTACCCTTTTGTTAAAATTCAACAAAATGGACACAAATTTTTATTTACTTACAAGCAATTACTATTAGGCTTGAAAATGGTTAAAAACCATTAATTTGATACTTTTTGATGTATAAAAATGAATTTATTTTAAAAAATAAAGATTTAATAATCTTTATTACAAAAATGTCAAAATTTATTAATAATAATATACCAAATCAAATTTTATAACTTAAATAAAAGAAAAAAAAGCTACTTATTTACCTCAAAATGGGTAAAAATCTTCGATATAATAATTTTTTCAAATATTATTATATCGCTAATTACATTCTGTAACTATTAAACATTTATTTTATAAATGATGATTATTCAGACTCATTTTTATTTTCATTTATGACACATAACTTTTTTAGCGAAGGATTATATAAAAAAAATTGAATTAAAAAAATTGAAAAAATAAAAATGTTTTTTAAATCATTAGCAATAACTTGAAATGGAAGGTTTAAAAATATTGCAGCAATCATTTCAAAACAATAACCAAAAATATTTAAAAAAATAAAACCACAACTAAAATCATGTACATTTTTTTTTATATATATTTTAAAAATTTGTGGTAATTTTTTTAAAAAACCTGTTCCTATTGGAATCCATCCTAAAAAATTTATAATTAATTTATATTCTAAAAATGAAATAAAAAATAATAATAAAATTATCATGACAACGAAAAAATATTGTCTGCAAATCTTCTTTCGCATATAAAAATCCGAATAATAAAAACGTTGAATGATAAGCAAGAATAATGGCGCTGTATAAATAGGATTCATCACTTTATATACCAAAGGCAAACTAGCTCGAAAAGAATAGGCAATATAAGAACATTGCCCCAGAAAACTTCCCAAAATATAATAATCAGCAATTCCTGTTGCTGTTTTTAATTTATAATTCAATATAATTTGAGGTAAAAAACTAAAAACAAAAATAATATTAATAATCCAAATTACTAAACCTGCAATAAAATTATAATCTATCATTATAAATTCGCATTTAATATTTATATGACCAAAATTCTAAACAATAAATAATATAAATTATTATTCCACGTACAGATATAAAAAATGTTTGCAGCGGTAAGTCAAAAAGTATAGCAACTATAAACTCAAATAAATTTCCTAACCCAATTAAAGTAACTAAAAAAAAACTAAATCCTTGAACTGACTTATTTTTATAAATTTTATAAATTTGTGGAAATTGATATAAAGACCAAATTAAAATTAAAACCCAACCTGCAAGATGTCCAATTTTTATAGGGAAAAAAAATATGAATGGTACAAATATTAATAAAATTAATAAATCAGTTATATATAATTTTAATACTTTTATATTTATTAAAAGATTTGAATACAAAACCTTCTGTAAAATAATAAAAATTACAGCGAACAAACACAGAGGGGCAAAAATTTTATAAGCAAAAGGAAAGTTTAAACCAAACACATAAAAAACATTCAAAAAATAAGCACTAAAATAACCAATAAGATATAAATCACTCAATCCATTCGCAGATTTAATTTTATAATTAAGAAATATTTGTGGTAATAACGCTCCAAAAAATAAAACTTTTGTAATCCAAGGAATAATATTATGTATAAAATCAATACTCATAAACCTTTTTCTCCCTAATATCATTTTTTATGTTTTATATAACCAGAATTGATAACAATAAATAAGATAAAATAATATCCCCCGCATTGCTATAAAATATGTTTGTGTCGGTAATCCATAAAGTATTGCACTTGTTAATTCAACAACATTTGCAATTCCAATAATTGATAAAAAAAGAAAACTTATTCCTATTACAGATTTACTCGCATAAATTTTATAAATTTGAGGAAATTGATATAAGGTCCAAAAAAAAACTAACAACCACCCTGATAAATGACCTATTTTATCTGGCAGTAAAATGACAAGTGGAATAAAAATTAAAAAAAAGAAAAATGCTACATAATATAATTTCACTGTTCTTAGATCTCTTAAAATATTATTATAAAAAAATTTTTGAATGATCATTATTAAAACAGCAAGAACACAAAGCGGAGAAAGCACTTTATATGCAAATGGAAAATTCAATCCATAAATATAAAAAACATTAACTGAATAAGCGCTAAAAAACATAATTAAAAAAAGATCGCTCAAACTTGCTACGGATTTAATTTTATAATTAAGAATGATTTGAGGCAACAATGCAACTAAAAATAAAAACTCAGAAATCCAAGGAATAAACACTTTTATAGTATTTAACATCATAACGCTCCCCCTCAAAGACTATCTATATAAATCACCTTTAATTTAAGTTTTTTATTTGATTAAAACAAGAAATTTGAAAATTTCAATAAAAATTAAATTATTTAAACAATGTATGCTGGCTTTCCTTATATCGCCAAAATTGAAAAGAAAAAATAAGATAAATCAAAATACCACGAAAATCATTTAATAATGTTGGAACAGGCAACTTTAAAATTATTGCAACAATTAGTTCTATCATATCTCCAAAAGCCACTAATGATACCAAAGAAAAGCTAAACCCATGAACCGATTTATCTAAAAAAACTTTGACTACCTGAGGGATTTGATAAGTTGCCCAAACTAGCATCATTGTCCAACCAAAAAAATATCCAAAACTTAACCTATCTCTGAATGCAATAGGCATCAAAAATATAGCTATAGCTAGATTAAAGACATAAAAAGCCAAAAAATATTTATCTTTTCTTTGTGTATAATTAGCATAAAAAAAGCGTTGAAATGCTATTATTAACATAAAAAATGTTGCTAAAGGAACCATAACCTTATAAGCCAACGGCAAGCCTAAAAGATATGAATAATATACATATGAAATATATCCATTTAGATATCCAATAATTAGAAAATCACTCAACCCTCTCGTGGATTTTAATTTATAGTTAACCCAAATTTGAGGCAATAATGCAACACAAAAAAGAATATGGGAAACCCATACAATGCTTTTAGCAAAAAAAGCACAATTTATCATAAAATCCTAAGAATTTTAATTACCAAAATTCAAATATTATTTGGTATAATTCATTATAAAATCAACAAATAAGCGTACGCCTGCACCTGTTGAACCCTTTCCAAAATAACTTATTCCAGGAACAGAATCAGCCGTGCCTGCAATATCAAGATGTGCCCATTTAGCATTTTGAACAAAATTGCTTAAAAACCATGCTGCTGTAATAGTTCCAGCTTTATAATTTGGAGCCCCACAATTTGCAATATCAGCAACATCTGATTTAATCGCATCTTTAAAATCATTATCCATAGGCAAAGGCCAAACTCGATCTCCGCTAACCAAACTAATTGCTTGCAATTTTGTACCCACAATTTCATCTCGTGTCATAAGCCCAGTGAAAAAATGTCCTAAGGCAAAAAGACAAGCCCCTGTAAGTGTTGCTATATCTAAAATCACTTCAGGTTTATAAAATTTTTCTGCATAACAAAGAGCATCAGCCAAAATTAATCTACCTTCAGCGTCGGTATTTTTAATTTCTGCCGTTTTTCCATTCATAAAAGTAATTATATCGTCTTGCTTGCAAGCTTTGCCGCTCGGCATATTTTCAACTAAAGGAGTAATTCCTACAACATTAATTTTTGGTTGTAATTGTGCTATAGCATTCATTGTTGCAATAACGGTAGCGGCTCCAGACATGTCAAATTTCATACCTTCCATATATGCAGAAGGTTTTAAGCTAATTCCACCAGAATCAAATGTTACACCTTTACCAACTAATGCTATGGTTGGAGCATCTTTCTTTTCACACGAATATTCAAGAACTACAAATTTACCTTCTTCATCAGATCCAGAATCTACAGCTAAAAAACCACCCATTCCATATTCTGCTGCTTTTTCGCGACCAAAAACCTTATATTGCAAGCCATATTGAACAGCAATCTTTTTTGCTTGCTCAGCCAATGAAGCAGGAGTTAAATAATTTGCAGGTAGATCAGAAAAATCTCGTGCTAAATTTGTTGATTGACCAATGATTTTTCCTTCTTTTAAGCTTTGCGCATAAACTTGTTCATCCTCCTTTTTCACGCAAAGAATTAACTCACCCTTCCATTGAGATAAAGTTTTATCACTTTTATATTTTTCAAATTCATAATCAGCAATATAAGAAATCAAAACAATTTGTCTTACAAGACGAGGCTTAACAAGGCCAAAAATTTTTTCATCCGGAATATTTATCACAGCATTTTTAATATCAAGTTTTTTTAAAATATTAACAGCACTGCCAATTGCTCTTCTAAGATTTTCAAGTTCAATATTCCATTTATCTTGCAATTTGCCCATTCCAATAAAAACAAATTGAATCAATGAATTATCTCTTGTTGCTGTTAATACAAAGGACTGACCAAATTTTCCAGTGAATTTATGTTTTTTTAAAATATTTCTAAGATTTGGATAAAAATCTTTCTCAATCTTTTTTAATTCATCATTATTACCAATTGATTGTAGATCTTCTTTTAATAAAAAAATATATCCTTCAACTTCATTTTCCCAAAATTTTTTATCAGTCAATGATACGTTAATCATTTAATCCCTTTAATTAAAATCAGTTTATAAATTAAATCTTTAAGACTTTGATCTAGTCATACCAACAAATTTATTTTTATATTCAATTAAACCCTGTTTTAACGCCTCAAGACACAAAAGAACACAACGTAATCTGATGGGTCCCAAATTCAAACCAACAAGCTTTAGCATATCATCTTTATCCAGGTCTAAAATTTCATCAACACTTTTGTTCAAACATTTCTCCGTTAACATTGAAGCCGCAGCCATACTTATAACACAACCAGAACCATCAAAGCCAATTTGCGTAACACGCAAAATTCCATTTTCGTCTTCTTCAATTTTTCCTTCTATAGAAATTTTATCACCACATGAAGGATTAAATTGTCCACTATAAAAATCAGGATCTTCAATTTTATACTTATTTCGTGGATATTTAAAATGATCCATTAATTCTTCTTGATAAATTTTTTTATCACTCATTGTTTTAATCACTTT
Organism: Candidatus Babelota bacterium; assembly: GCA_014730005.1. Classification (GTDB taxonomy): domain Bacteria; phylum Babelota; class Babeliae; order Babelales; family UASB340; genus WJIY01. The sequence continues at coordinate 37,943 of WJIY01000047.1, forward strand.
TTAAAAAAATTTATAACTTTTTCTAAGCTTTCTAAAAAAATATCAACATCTCGCATCGTATTATATAAATAAAAACTAACTCTTACACTTGAATCAATACCCAAAAGTTCTGTTAATGGTTGAGCACAATGATTCCCGCTTCTTACAGAAATTCCATCTTTACTTAAAAATGCACTAACATCATGTGCATGAATACCATCAACTACAAAACATACAAGATGACCTTCCGTTTTTAAACGTTCAATATTACCTATAATTTTAACTTCTTTTATTTTTTGCAAACCATCAATCAAATAACTGCATAATTTTGCTTCATGAATTTTTAATTGACCAAAATCAATGTATTGATTCAAATAATCAATAGCTTTTCCCAATCCTATTGCCTGCGCAATTGGAGGTGTTCCAGCCTCATATTTATTAGGGGCTTTTCGCCAAGATGCACTATTCCAAGCAACAAAACTAACCATAGAACCACCAACTCGATATGGTTCAACAACCTCATGCATCTCTTTTTTAATAAATAAAACCCCAATACCAGTTGGACCAATCATCTTGTGACCAGAAAATGCAATAAAATCTACATCTAAATCTTTTACATCAATTTTTTTCCTAGAAATAGTCTGAGCACAATCCAGCAAAACTTTAGCTCCAACTTTATGTGCTTTTTCAATTAGTTTTTTTAACTGTTGTTCTTGCTTATCCCAAATGTCTCCCAAAACATTTGAGCTATGAATAATTGCAACTAATTTTGTATTTTCATTTATTAAATCGCTTGTGTCAGGATCAAAATTATTAAAAGAAAAAGTATCCAAATTTAAGTCTATAAATTTTATTTTTGAATCTTTTTTTTGAGCCAATCTCAACCATGGTAAAAAATTAGCATGATGTTCTGCTTGCGTTATAACAATTTCATTATCTTTTTTTAAGTTTTCTGCTAACCAAGCATCAGCAACAAAATTTATACTTTCTGTTGTCCCTGAAGTAAAAATAACTTCCTGTGTGTCTGCATTAATAAATTTTGCAATTTTTGCACGAGCGTCTTCATACAAAGTTGTAACTTCTTCCCCTAAGTCATGAATCGAGCGATAAACATTTGCATTATATCGCTCATAAAAATTTTTAATAAAATCTATTACAAATTTTGGTTTTTGTGTTGTTGCAGCATTATCAAGATAAATAAATCTATACAAATCAGATTTTTTATGTAAAATCGGAAAATCTTTTTTTAATTTTTCTGCATCAAAATTTTTCATTTAAATTCCAAATTAATTTAAAAACATCTCAATCATTCCTGTTTTATACTTTACAATGAAGCTATCAATAGCACAAATTTCATTGTCTTTTAAAAAACAACTACATTTTTTTAAAAAAATCTGTAATACTTGCGCCTAAAAAATAATTCTATTTCAAATATATTTATTAACCATTTTTTACCTCGAGGAAAATATTATGATAAATTATAAAAATATTTTGTTGTTAACCCTCATTTTATGTTTACTTCCATCTATAAAAAAAACTTTTGCCATGGCAACAAATGAACCTCAATTTTTCAAAAAAATTTCCCTACCTTTCTTTGATGATTTTTTAACTAAAATTCAATCTAATGAAGATGTTGCAAGAATATTTCCATCTATTACAGAAAAATTTTTATTTTTAATAGATAAGATAACAATAACCAATATTCAATATGGATTTTGTTTGTTAATTGATGATTTAATAGATCAATATGATAATCCAAATATTGCGAATACAGAATTTACAAAATCTGATACTTTTGCAAAAAGAATAAATGAACTGCATGAAAATGAAAAAAAAGTTCATATATCCTATTTAGAAAAACAACCAGACACACATCCTTATAAAAAAATATCCCTAAATATTTACAATAAAACAGTATCAGAATTTGACAAAGTGCAAGAGAAACTAAAAAACTTTTCTTCTCAAACAATTAATAAATTTAAAAAATTCACAGTAAAAATAAGACTTGCTACTACAATTAAATATGGATTATACGAAGCAAATCATATTATAAAACAAATATTAATGTATGAAAATTTTGCATTTGCTTATAATATTTTTATAAATATTAACAATTGTAATACTGAAGATGAATTTAACATGTTCTTTGATAACCTGCTTAATACTTTTGATAAAGTAAATTCAATCAATCCTTTCAAAAAAATAAAATAAATTATCGCTTAAAAAAAGGCAAAAAATGAATATTTTTTGCCTTTTTTTAAGCGATAATTTATTTTATTTTTTGTTAAAAATCTCTTTTATCGTTGATAATGAACCCATAATTGCACTTGATTCGTAAGGCATTAAAATCATTTTTCCTTCTTTATCCTTCGTGATTTCAGGCAATGCCTTGATATAATTAAGTGCAATCATATATGGAAGAGGATCTGCTTTTGGAACAGCATTTTGAATTACTTTAATAGCCTCTGATTCTGCATTTGCTGTAATCAAACGTGCTTGTGCGTCTCCTTCAGCTCTGGTAATCTTTGCCATTTTAACACCTTCTGCTTCTAAAATAGCAGATTTTTTTTTACCCTCAGCTTCCAAAATCAAAGCACGACGATCTCGTTCTGCTCTCATTTGTTTTTCCATGGCATTACGAATATCATGTGGTGGATTTATTTCTTGTAATTCAACTCTATTAATTTTCACACCCCATTTATCTGTTGCTTCATCTAAAATTTCACGCAACTTTTCATTAATCTGATCACGAGAAACTAAGGTTTCATCTAAATCCAAAGATCCTATAACATTACGTAAAGTTGTTTGAGTTAATTTTTCAATGGCTTGAGGAAGATTTGTAACTTCATAAACAGCTCTCATTGGATCCGTAATTTGATAATAAAGCAATGCGTTAATTTCAATGGTAACATTATCCCTTGTAATAACATTTTGTTTAGGAAAATCATAAACCGCTTCTCGCATATCAACGCGTTCAACATATTGAGTATAGCGATATGGCCGTTTACCATAAGGATCTTCTTTCATAAAAGTCCATAATATTTTTCTTGGATAATCCAAAAATGGTAAAATAAAATGCAATCCAGGTTTTAAAATTGTATGAAATTTACCTAAACGTTCAACCATTATTACTTCAGATTGCCGCACAACATAAGTTGCTTTAGACAAAGTAACCAGTACAAAAATAAACAAAATTCCAATAAATAGGAAAAAAAATCCCGAAAATACAGTCATCATTTGGACTCCTATATCTATAAAATCTACAAATTCTTACAACTGATCTCAAATTTATTTAACAATTAATTTACTACCTTTAACGCTAACAACCTCTATAACCATACCTATATCAAGAATAGAATTTTCTGAAGATTCAGCCAACCAAGACTCACCTCCAATTTTAACCCTACCAAATTTATTAGGAAATATCTCTTTTATAACTATACCTTTTTTTCCTATCAAAGCATCAACATTAGTTTCTGCATCAACACTTTTGTTTTTTCTTGAAAAAAAATATCTCAAAACAAAAAATGAAAATATTGCAGATCCAAGTGCAATTATACATTGAAATGCAAAAGGATAAGCTAAAAAAGCAAATCCGGATGCAACTATAGAACCCATTGCAAATGCAATAAAAAAAAATAACCCTGGTGTACTAATTTCAGCAAATAAAAACAAAACTGCTAAAATTAACCAAAAATATCCTAAATAAATATAATTAATAAGCATTGAAAATTCCGGTAAATTCATCAAGAAAACTTTAAAAAGATTAAATCCTTAGTTTCAATTATCATCTTACACTAAAAAGCTAAAACTTTCAACTAGAGGCCCGATTAAAGACTGCCATTGTTCATCTCGATGAATTCCAATTTCTAATAAAAGAGCTGGGGCAACAATCCCACATAAAGGTTTTAACGGTAAGCCGTATAATCCATAAAAATCAAAATTCTTACTATAAGATTCTATTGTCAATTTATCTTTTATATATTTTCCATAAAATCTTGTTTGATGAATATTTTTAAAATGTGCTTGCCAAACAGGTATAAATACATATGGATCAAAATTTCTAGAACAAAAATCTGACATTGGATCATAAACCAATTGGTATAAAAAAATCTTAGGTTTTAACTCTTCTTCACGATATAAATGTAAACTTAAATAAAAATCAATCCCCAATCTATTTGCAAAAGATGCAGACTCCCATGCAATTATTTCTTCACCAGGATAACGAGTTAAAATAACTTTTAATGAATATTCGTTTTGAAGTTCTTGTTGCAGCTTTTCTGCAAAATTAAAAGTTTGTGCTCTTTCAACTCCTTCCATTAATCTTCTTCCTGAATCTTTTGCATGTCCCGCAGGATTAATCATAACAATTGATGCATTAATTTGAATTAAAATAAAATTACAAATAAATATCAAAATAAAAATTATCATTTTCATATATCAAAAACTTTAAAAAGTTCTATAAGTAATAAAAAATATCTAATAATTGAAAATATGATAAATGCAATGTACATTTTTTAATAACACAAATATAATCCTACGCTAACCGACCTCGTCAAAACTTCAATTACCTGTAAACTTTGAATCATAAATAAATTATAAATATAAATTAGGATAAATAAATGAATTCATTTGAAATTCGTCAAAAATTTTTAGATTTTTTTAAAAAAAATAATCATACAATTATTCCAAGCTCTTCTTTAATCCCAAAAAATGACCCATCATTACTTTTTACCAATGCAGGAATGAATCAATTTAAAAATGTTTTTTTGGGAAAAGAAAAAAGATCCTATAAAAATGCTGCATCAATTCAAAAATGTGTTAGAGCGGGAGGAAAACATAACGATTTAGATGAAGTTGGATTCACAAATAAACATTTAACATTTTTTGAAATGATGGGAAATTTTTCCTTCGGTGGATATTTTAAAGAGCAAACAATTAAATATGCTTGGCAATTTTTAATAAAAACATTAAAACTTCAATCTAAAAACCTTGTAATCAGTGTCTATAAAAAAGATAATCAAAGTTACAAAATCTGGAATGAAAAAATAAAAATACCTCCAGAAAAAATTTACAAACTAGGCGAAAAAGATAATTTTTGGCAAATGGGTGAAACAGGACCTTGCGGTCCTTGCTCTGAAATTCATTTGGATTATGGGAAAAATATTGGATGTAAAAAATCAAATTGTAACCCGTCATGCGATTGTGGAAGATTCATTGAAATTTGGAATTTAGTATTTATAGAGTTTGATCGTCAGGAAAACGGTGAGTTTTTACAGCTAAAACCAAAAGGAATCGACACCGGAATGGGCTTTGAACGCCTTTGCATGATTATGCAAAAAAAGAATACAATTTTTCAAATTGATACATTCGAAATTTTAATTAAAAAAATCGAAGAACTAACTAAAGTTTCTTACAAAAAATCTAATGATCAAATCAAAAGTGCATTTCACGTTCTTGCAGATCATGCACGATCAACATCAATGCTTATTGCCGATGGTATAATACCATCAAATGAAGGTCGCGGATATGTTTTAAGAAAAATTATTAGAAGAGCATCTCTTTTTTTACAAAAACTTTCTGATAATCACAAAATATTTGAAGCAATTGCTAACGAATTCATTTTATATTTTGGTCAAATTTATTCTGAACTTAAAAAAAATAAAAAATTTATATTGCAAACAATAGAAAACGAGGTAGAAAAATTTGCAACAAACCTAACTATAGGTAAAAATGTTTTAGAAAAGTATATTAAAAAAACTTTAGAACAAAATAAAAAAACTTTATCTGGTAAACAAATTTTCAAACTTTATGATACTTATGGTTTTCCTCCCGAAATTACAAGAGTTATTGCAAAAGAAAACAATCTCAATCTCGATATGCAAGGCTTTGAAAAAGAAATGAATAAACAAAAAGAACAATCCGGCAAAAAAATAAAAAGCAAAGAATTTAAGCTTGAAATTCCAGAAAAAATATCAACAAAATTTGTAGGTTATGAAAAATTAGAAATTGAAACAAAAATAAATTTTATCAATTATCAAAATTCTTATATTTGGCTTATTACAAAGGAAACACCTTTTTATGTTGAAAGTGGGGGACAAGTTAGTGATCAAGGATGGTTAATTATTAACAATCATACTTATCCGATTTTAGACTTCTATAAAGTTGATACAACCATAAATCCCGCAATTGCTGTTAAAATTTCAATCAAAGAACTAAATGAAAAAATAAAAATAGGAACCAAAATAAAATGCGTTGTTGATTATTACAAAAGGATAAACACACAAAAAAATCATACAGCAACACATTTATTACAAACGGCTTTAATTCAAATCTTGGGCACCCATGTTAAACAAGCTGGTTCATATGTTAATGATACATTGCTTAGGTTTGATTTCACAAACCCAAACAGTTTAACCAAAGATCAAATTAAAAAAATTGAAAACATTGTAAATCAAAAAATTCAAGAAGATATTGAATTAAAAATATTCAATACAACTTTGAAGAAAGCACACCAAGCTGGAGTTAAGGCTTTTTTTGGCGAAAAATATAATCCTGAAAAAGTTCGTGTCGTTCAAATTTCAGATTTTTCTGCAGAACTTTGCGGTGGAACACATGTTAAAAGAACAGGAGAAATTGGTTGTTTTAAAATAGAAAATGAACTTGCATTATCCTCAGGGATTAGGCGTATAAATGCAAAAACTGGTCCTGAAGCAATCAAGTTATTTCAACAAAATTTTAAAATTACAAAAAATTTATCCGAACATTTCAAAGTTGAAATAAGCAATATTATCAACATGGTACAAAAACAAACACAAAACTTACAAGATGCATTAAATGAAATAAAAAATTTAAAAAAGAAATTATATTCTGTTCAAATACCAATTTGGCAAAAAGAAGTAAATCTCATAGGAAAGATACCATTTTTATTTCTTGAACTTACTGATTTAAAAAGTAATGATGCAAAAAATATTTTTGAAAAAATCGAAAAAACTTCACCTGGTTTTTATTTTATAATTTCAAAAAATACTGAAAAACCAAATGTTATAAATTATTTTGCATATGTAAGTACTAAATGGCAACCACAAGTAGACCTTAAAGAATTCAATAAATTTTTAAAAGAAAAATTTGAATTCAAAGGTGGCGGGAATAAACAAATGATGCAAGGTGGCGGTATTCTACCTGACAAAGATATCAAAAAACAAATTCAAAATTGGATAAAAATTCTTTAAGATTTCTAATTTTTTTTATAAAAAATCTGTAAGTCCAACAATTTGCCCATTTTGAATTTGCCAGAATTGCTTAACTTTCTCCTTAATTTCTTTTCTTTTTCGTTTTTCGTCTTGATCACATTTACTAAAACGATCAAAAGCATAATTATGTTTTATTCTAGCTGTTGATACATCATTTTTACTCAATTGTATTTTTTTGATTAAACAAAAAATTAACAATCTCCGGGTAACAATAAAAAATCGCGTAAAATACTTTGATTATTGTCTTTAAATTTAAGTTAGCTTTATTTTCAATTAAACATTTTAATACGGCCAAATTTCCATTTTTACAAGCTAAATGTGCAGGAATTTAATCGTAGCAATTTTTAACATTTGTCTTTGCATCCAAATCTATTAAAAATTTACATAATTCTGTGTTTCCAGCAATTGCTGTACAATGTAGCAAGGGTAATTTATCTGATCGACAATTATTATTTTTTTTATATTTTTCATCAATTAAACTATCATTCATTATCATCTGTCTATTTAAAATTTTTTCACACAACCTATTCAAATTTTTTTTATATTTAATAACTTTTTTATATAGTCTTCATTTGGTTGATTATCAATCTTCACACCTGCTTTTGTGAACGCAAATAAAAAGACATAGTTAATTTTATTCATTGAAATCCTTATTTTTATAAGGTATAAAATTATTTTTTAGCGAAAAAATATAATATTTATCTCATTTTTAAAAAGGAAAATTTTGAAAAACTTTTGTAAATTTTTATTTTTAACTTTTTTGTTCATTTGTAAATCAAACATGAACTTTGCAATGCCAGAATTTGATTTTATAAATTTTGCTCAAACTTTTTTTAATCAATATAAAGAATACGACAGTCAAAATAGTTCTAACTTATACCCAACTAATTTCATTTCCAAAGATGAATTTTTAACTACAATTGAACAATTCAAAAATACAATGAATTCTTTTTTAGATGAAACAATGCAAACCAAGCTACAACAATTAGATAGTCAATATCATCCTTTCCACGAATATGTTCAAAAGCTTGAAGTCTCTGCAAACACAAATATAAAAGCAATTGGGGACATACATTCGAGTGCCCATTCATTAATAAGAAATATGCTGAGATGGATGGCTGAAAAACATTTAAATAATGATTTTTCTGCGAACGGACCAATAATATTTACAGGAGACTATATCAGTAGAGGAAGATATGGTGCAGAAGTTTTATATTTAATTATGAAATTAAAAATAAAAAATCCTTATTCCGTCTTCCCAATAAAAGGCAATCATGAACTTCCATATCTTGCACAAAAGTTCGGATTCAAGAATGAAATTTCTCAAAAATACGGAAATGATGTTTTTGAAAAAATCATCGAAATTTTTAATTTATTGCCTAGTACTCTGTATTTAGTATGCAACACAAATACCATTAAATTCTGTCATGGAATAATACCTTTTGATAACAATAAAAAACCATTAATCCCAGAAACCATGATTAATGAATTAAGAAATTTTTCAACAAAATTAATTACTTTTAACAAAAATTTACATTTGGGAGAAATTTACGCAAGTCGTAAAGAAAAAGTCAAAAATTCATCAAAAGCACGTAACGAAGCAAATTTAATTACAATACCAATTGTTAAAAATTTGCTCGATTCTAGCAATTTAAAAACTTTAATTCGTGGCCATGACCATGCTTACTATTCAGTATTAGCTTCTGGAAAATATCCAATTTTTCAACAAATTCCTTTAGCAACATATCCCGTATATACTTTGATGTCTTGTCCAGAAGGACAAGGAGATATATGTTATAGTGAAGGTTATATAACAATTGTAACATCTGAATATTTTTTTGATTGGAACTTAATCCCTTATAATCAAATTTTAAACCCAAAACGCAACGAAAAATACGTCCATTTTTATAATAATATAAATCAAGAATATGAATTTAGTTGGAACGAAAATCCTCAATTACATAATTAAAAAATACAAAAAATGTCTTTATCCTTATAAATTATAAATAAATGATTTTGCTTGTAACTATATATTAAATATGTAGTTGCAAGCAATTTGAAATTAATCTATTAAAATTTTATCCCCTTTTACATCAACAAAATATGTTTTTTTATTTGGATTTCGTAAAATCATACTAGCCAACTTATTTGTTACATAATGTTGGATTGCGCGTTTCAATGGTCGTGCACCAAATTCTTTGGAATATCCAAGATCGGCCAACTTTTTAATTGAATCATCTGTAAATTTAAGTTCAATATTTTTTTCTTGCATACGTTTTTTCAATTGTTTTATTTGTATTAAAACAATTTCTTGAACATCCGTTTTGGTCAATGATCTAAAGTAAATTGTTTCATCTATTCTATTTAAAAATTCAGGTCGGAAATGCTTATGTAATAAATTTTCAATTTCAGTTCTAACTCTTTGATCAATCTCTCCAGCTTGCAAAATTAAGTCTGAACCGATATTTGATGTCATAATTACAATGCAATTTTTAAAAGAAACATATCGGCCTTGCGAATCTGTCAAATGTCCATCATCTAAAATTTGTAAAAATAAATTGAAAACATCTGGATGAGCTTTTTCAATTTCATCAAACAAAACAACTGAATAAGGATGCCTTCTAACCTTTTCTGTTAATTGTCCTCCTTCTTCATATCCAACATAACCTGGAGGTGCGCCAATAAGTTTTGCAATAGAATGTTTTTCCATATATTCAGACATATCAATTCTTATCATCTGATGTTCATCATTAAACAAATAATCCGCTAATGTTCTAGCTACTTCCGTTTTTCCAACACCCGTTGGTCCTAAAAATAAAAATGAACCTATCGGTTTATTTGGATCTGCGATTCCAGTACGATGAACACGAATAGTATCTGCAATTTTTGTAATTGCTTCATTCTGGCCAACAACTCGTTGATGTAAAACTTTTTCCATATTGATTAGTTTTTCACTTTCATCTTCTTTTAACTTTTCAACAGGTATCTTAACCCACCTAGAAAGAACAGAAGCTATGTCTTGCTCATCTACTTTCTCTTTAATCAGATTTGTATTTGCCTTTTTCAAAGCTTCTTGTTGCTTTTTTAATTCTTCTTCCAGTTTAACTAAAGTTCCATATTTAATTCGGGATGCGGTTGTAAAATCACCTTCTCTTTCAGCTTGAGCAAATGCAATATTTGCATTTTCAATTTTTTCTTTTATTTTTTGAATCTCTTCTAGAGGCTTTCTCTCTGCTTGCCAAAGTTCCAAAAATTTTCGATTTTCTTCTTTTAAGTTTGCAAGTTCTTTTTCTAATTCTTCTAATCTTTTTTTGGATTCCTCATCTTTCTCTTTTTCAAGTGCAACTTTTTCAATCTCTAATTGTCTTATTTTTCTCTCTAATTTATCCATCTCTTCAGGTTTTGAATCAATTGCCATTTTAACCATCGATGCAGCTTCATCAACAAGATCAATAGCTTTATCAGGCAAAAACCGATCAGGAATCATTTTTGCTGCCAAATTTGCCGCCGCAACTAATGCTTGGTCTTTTATTCTAATTCCATGATGCATTTCATAGCGTTCTTTTAATCCTCTTAAAATTGAAATTGTATCCTCAATTGAAGGTTCATCTACTAAAACTTTTTGAAACCGTCTTTCAAGTGCTGCATCTTTTTCAATGTATTTTTTATATTCAACTGAAGTAGTAGCACCAATACAATGCAATACTCCTCGGGCAAGTGCAGGTTTTAACAAATTAGAAGCATCCATACCACCTTCCGCAGCACCTGCTCCAACTAACATATGCATTTCATCTATAAACAAAATAATTCTACCAGTTTCTTTTTCTATTGCTTTTAAAATTGATTTTAATCTTTCCTCAAACTCTCCACGAAACTTCGTTCCTGCAAGTAAAGCACCTAAATCTAAGGCTAAAATTTTACGATTTCTTAAACTTTCAGGAACATCCTGATTTATAATTCTTTGTGCTATACCTTCCACAATTGCAGTTTTACCAACACCAGGATCACCCACTAGCACTGGATTATTTTTTGTTCTTCTAGATAAAATCTGAATAACTCTACGAATTTCAGCATCTCGACCAATAACATTATCTAATTTTCCTTCAGCAGCCATTTTAGTTAAATCATGACAATATTTTTCTAAAACGCCATACTGTTGTTCAGCGCTTTTATCTTTAATAGTTACTCCTTTTCGTAAATTTTTTATCCAAGCCAAAACATTTGATTGATTAAAATTGCTTTGTCTAAAAAAATCAATAATAGAATTAGACAATGTTTGAGTTTCTGAAAACGTCAAAAGACATGCATCTAAGCTAATAAAATCATCATTAAGAGTTTTTGCTTTTTTTTCACATTCCTGTAAAAACTGCTGCAAAGAATAATCTGCTGTTGGTTCTCCCCCATGAATTTTTGCAATTTTATCTAATTGTATTTCAACCAGTTGTTCCAAAAAACTCGTATCCACACCCAATTGGTTAAAACAAGATAAACAATAACTACTTTGCAAAGCTTGATTCAATAAATGCACAGGTTGCAAGGTTGCATCATTTTGAGCTGATGCAAATGCAAAAGAATTTCGTATTAATTCCATAAACGAATTAGTAAATTTCTCAGAATTCATTTTAAACCTTCAATTTTTTAAAAAATCATTTATAAAATTTTATTTCATTATACAAAAGTATTTATATAGACATAAATTATTTTAATAATCAAGCTTAGGTAGTCAATTTGCAAAAACTAATAAATAATTCAAAAATTTAAAGGAATTTAAGATTATGAAAAAGATCATCTTTTTTATCTTGCTTACAACAAGTGATTTACTTGGAATGTATAAAATGATGGATATAGAAAATCAACCTGAAACATCAACATCTCACACAATAACAAATTATTCTGAAATAAAATGCAACTTAATTAATTTACCCGATGATATTTGGATAGAAATTCTAACACAACTTTTCTTAGGTCAAAATTTTACATCAGCCTTAAAAAATATAAATGCAATATCAAAAACATGTAAACGACTCAACAAATTATTACACAATCCAGAATTCTTAAAACGTTTTTTTAAACACTATATTCCCTGGGAAACTATACAAACAATATCAGAAAAAAATACAACCCTATTTATACAAATACCTACGTCCAAACAAATAATTATTCTTATCAACTTGATAAATTCACTACGCAAAGAAAATAAAGATTTTGAATTCTTATCTAAATATTTAAAAAATTTCCAAAATTATATGAATCCACTTCTATACAAAAAAGACAAAATTAAATTAACAAATTTTTTTGACGAAATAAAATCAAAAAACATATCACCCGAGTTATTAATTTTATACGAACCTATATTTAAACAATTAACAGATGAAGAACAAGAATATATAACAACAAAATTAAATCCTTCCAAAATGTTCAAAATATCCCGAAATGCTCAATCAAATTCAACTTTATCAAAGCAAATCAAAAAAATTTATTGTGTTTTTATTATAACAGGTTGTTGCATGCTTGCTTGTCCAATATTAACCCTTATTTCAATTGTTACTTCTCTAAAAGATGACGAAAGAACTGAAATATATCCATTTGTAAATAACACAAACAGCACTTATTAATTTGTATATTTGTTAAAATAAATGCCTTATACTTATCCAGAGACTTAAACACCCAAACAGGATAAATGGTAAAAAAAATAATTACTATGAAAAATATAATATTACTGATTGTGTTAAGCAAAACTTTTTTTAAAAAACGATTGATATTCAAAAAAAATCACGTAATTTTCTTTATCTAAATTTGGAGTTTATATAAAAACAAAAATTAACTTCATTAAAAAACAATATAACTCAAATTGCGCGACGTTCCCCAAGCTTGTAAAAAATCAACAATTCTATAAGCACGTAATGTGTTTGAATTATCTTGAAAAGCTGGATCAATACATAAAACACGTTGTTTTCTTAAACTCCATCCAACAACTAAAATGAAATGACCATTTTCATAACTTTTAGCCCCTCCATTTAAAAATCCTCTAACACTGACTGCTACAGGAATTTTTTTTTTAAGGAAAGAATAAAGATGATTAAAATTATTTAACCTCTCAACCCTAAAATACTTTTTACCTTTTAAAGAATCAAAAGCTTGAGCCACATTTAAAATCCAATTTCCATAAATATCCAAATAACATTGATCTAAAACTAACTGAGCAAATTCTGGAATATAACTTTCAAGATTAATAGAATTATTAGAAAAATAATTAATCATCATGCTTAATGATGTAGGGGAGCATAAATCACGAAATCTTGGATGTTTTAAATTCATTTGTGATTGCGGCACAATTCCTTTAAGACAAATTGCCGGTAAAGTAATATTGCCTTTATCTATCTTAAATTTATTCATATTAGAAACACAAGCAAAAAGAGCCTTTAAATTTTTTAAATCAGCACCTTTTTCTGCTACAACTTTAATACGAAATGAATTTGCTTTTTTTCCTCTATTCAAAATCATACGTACATGCTTGAGATGTACACATGGATTCCTTGTATTAACAAAAGTTTGTTGATTTTTAACTCCCCACTCTGCAATTTTGTACCAATTTGACCAATAATTATGATGTAAACTGATCCAAAAAGAATATTGCCCCTTTCTCGGTCTAAATGAATTCCAAGAAACAATTATTTCATCAAAAGGTTTTTTTGCATGCACTTGCCAAATACAAGTTTTTTTATTTGATATATTATCGCCTACAAAATCACCTAATTTAAAAAATTTAGAATATGTACATGAAAAATCAGTATTCTGAGGAAATACAAAATTAAAAAAGAAAAAATATTTACATGCATATAATAAAAATAAATTATTTCTCAACACGACTAAGCCCCCCTAAAATCCTTTTTTTTTAAGCTTATCACGTTACTTGCCTATACAAAAATCATTGAATATGCGATCCAACATTTTCTCATTAATATTACGTCCTGTAAGTTCCGAAAATCTTTCAATAATTTCGCGCAAATAATAAGCCATTAATTCATATTCTATCTTATTTTTAATTAATTTTTCAATAAATTTCATTTGATTCTCTACTTGTAGGATTAAATTATATTGTCTTTTATTCAAAAGATATGAAGATTGATGTTTTGAAAATATATTTTGAATTTTATTTTCTATTTCATTTTCTAATAATTCTATACCTTTTTTGTGTAATGCAGAAATTTTTAAAAATTGATCTTTATTGATAAAATCCAACAATAAAAATTGATCATTTTCAACATCCAATTTATTGCCAACAAATATTATTTTGTTTTTGTATTTATTAATCAAATTTCTATATATTTCAATTTGCTTACAATTTAATTTTTTTGACAAATCAAATGTTAATAAAATAATATCAGATACTTCCGCTTGCTCAAAAGAGCGATCTATACCTTCCTGCTCAACCAAATCTTTTGTTTGTCGTAATCCTGCCGTATCTGTTAATAACCAAAAATTTCCATTTTTATATAAGCTACATTCAATACTATCTCGCGTTGTTCCTTCTATATCTGTTACTATAGCTCGATTTTTCTTAAGAATTGAATTAAACAATGTAGATTTTCCGGCATTAACCCAACCTATAACTGCTATTTTTATTCCCTCTTTAATTTGTTGTTGTTGACTAAAATTAGATTTAATATTTTTTAACTTTTGAATAATTAAATTTAATTTTTTTCGAATTATTTTATCTATTTCAAAATCCTGTTGTTCTTCCTCAAAAAATTCAAGTCCCCCTTCAATGATACTCAAAAGTCCAAACAAATCTTGTTGTATTTGTTCAATGTGCCTAGACAAACTACCCTGTAATTGAGACATCGATTTTCTCAATGCAAGTTCTGTTTGCGCATTAATTAAATCATTAATTGATTCTGCTTGAATCAGATCAATCTTATTATTTAAAAAAGCTCTTTTTGTAAATTCGCCGGGATGTGCAATTCTTGCTCCAGCAACAATTGCTTGTTTTATAATCTGTTCAATTATGTATTGATTATTATGACAACTAATCTCAACTGTATGTTGACCAGTAAAAGTTTTTGGTGCTTTCATTAAAAAAAATAACACTTCATCTATTATTTCTTTTTTAGATTGAATAGAAACAATACGACCATAATGAATTGTATGTGTAGGAAAAACAGACAATTTCTTTTTTGAATAAAGCAAAGAAATTTTATCAACTATTTCTACTGCATCGTCACCACAAAGTCGTAACATGGCAATTGCACCATTACCAGATGGAGTGCAAAGTGCAATAATAGTCTGATTATCGATATTTAAAAATTCTTTTTTCTTATAAGTCATTTATCCCTGTAGACTCCATATTAATTATTAAATAATAATTTTTAAATTTCTTTTTATATTTCTTTTTCAAAAACTGCATAATTATATGAGATAAGCTTATATAAAATATTTTTTCATCATCTGTTTCATTAAGAATTTTTTTATCAAAATATATATTCAATATTTTTTGATCTATTTTATATTTTATGCTTATTTTAACTCCTAATATACCTATGAGATCTTTAAGATAAGATAAAACATCATGAACTATTTCTTTTGTCCAAAACCTCTCTGATATATTTTTTTTCTTTAGTTGTTCCTTTTTTTCATCTAAATATCTTTCTGTTTTTGCGCTTTTAGTTTTATTCTCTTTATATAAATCATTTTTTACAAAACGATTTATATTTTTATTTTGCGTTTTAGCTTTAAAGTCATAAACTGTTTTTTCTTTTAGCTCGTTTGAATCATAAGTAAATGAAATTACAGCTGGTTTTTTTGTTAAACCCCAAAAATTTTTATCCTCGTATTCAAGAACTTTAACAGTAAATTTATCTGGTTTACCACAACTTAACCAAGCTTTTTCAATAGCTTTAAAAACGGTCGCCGCTTCTTGAAGCATAGATTTCATCGCACAAAGTCCTCTCTTTTTATAAATTTTGTAATATTACAATTTCCAAATAACAATAACGATTAAATAATTATTAATAATAGTTTTTGGCTCATATATTTAAATAATTTGATAATTTATACCCAAAACAAATAACCCTTATCCCAGTTTGATATCTTTAACTTTATTCAGATATCCAAATCTTAATACCTTTGAATAAAAAGTACCAAAAGCCTTTAAATAAGGCAATTCCACTACATTTTTTTTAATTTTGATTTTATAAATTTAGAAAATAATGCAAAAAAAGACATTTGGAGCGGGAAACGGGATTTGAACCCGCGACCCTTGCCTTGGCAAGGCAATGCTCTACCGCTGAGCTATTCCCGCTTGAAAATCAAAGATTTAGCTAAAATCTAGCGTTAAAAACAACATCTGTCAAATTTATATCCATTTGCCAAATTATAAAAATTGAGCATTCTTAATATTATTAAGAAAAGCCTTAATAAACCCTTAAAAACCTTATTAATTATGAAACAAAATTTATTAAATTTTAATTTAAAAGAACTAGAAAAAATTGTTATCCATAATCTCAACGAACCTAAATTCAGAGCCAAACAGATATTCCAATGGCTCTATAAGAAATACACCTTTAATATTAATAATTTTTCAAATATCTCCAAATCAACTAAAGAAAAGTTAAATACAAAGTTTGAAATAAAGAAACCCCAAATTCATCATATTTCATATTGCGAACAAGATAATGCGTATAAATTTTTATTAAAAACAGAAGATGAAAAATTTATAGAATCAATATTGATGATTTGTAATAAAAGAGTTACTCTTTGCATTTCATGTATGATAGGATGTCCACTAAAATGCAAATTTTGTGCAACGGGTAATGAACTAAAATTTATAAGGAATCTTGAAGTTTCAGAAATTGTAGGGCAATTTCTAGAAATAAATAAATATTTACAAAAAAATAAAATAAAACAAAAAATAACAAATATTGTTTTTATGGGAATGGGTGAACCTTTACTAAACATTGAAAATGTTACAAAAACTCTTGAAATCTTAACTAACAATGATGCTATTGGAATTTCCAAAAATAAAATAACCATTTCAACAGCAGGAATAATTCAAGGATTATCCGAAATTATTAATAAATTTGGAATAAAACTTGCCGTTTCGTTACATTTTACAACAGATAAACAACGTAGCAATTTCATGCCAATAAATTTAAAATATCCAATCAAAAAGCTCTTAGAAGAAATAAAAAAAATAAGCTTAAACAAACGAGATTACATTACGATTGAATACCTAATGTTAAAAAACATAAATGATACATTGAATCATGCAAAAAAATTAGTACAAATTTTAAGTCATTTAAAAGTTAAAATTAATTTGATCCCATATAATCCCACAAAAACACTCTCTGTAAAAACCTCGACTGAACAACAATTAAATTTATTTGCAAAATATTTACGCTCAAAATTTATACCCGTTACAGTAAGAAGAAGTAAAGGTCAAAAAATAAAAGGTGGATGTGGTCAATTTGTCTTATCAAAGGAAAATCATGAAAATTTCTAATTTTTTTTATAGTTTATTATTATTTTTTATTTCATTTTCGGAACTTATTTTTGCAAAAACAAAAATAAGTTCCGATTCTGCATATAAGACTATTCAAATTAGCAATCTTTCTCAAAATGGAATAAACTCCACGTTTGCAGCAAAATTTGCACTTTTTATTGCCATTTTATTGTTTGCAACTATTCTTACAGGCAAAATATTAAAACTTTTATTAAAATTGCCAACGGTTGCCGGACAAATTATAGGTGGCATTTTGCTAGGACCATCACTAATAAACTTAAAAAATATCAAATTTTTTTCTAATCCATTAAAATTTATTGATTCATCTAAACATTTAATATATCAAATCACCTCATCAGATCTTTTTTTCTTTTTTGTTTTATTAATATCTTCAGCCATTACGGTTTCTTACCTTTTATGGTTGGCTGGACATGAAACCGATGTTGCCGACATGGCAAAAGTTGGGGTAGAATCAACTTTTGCTGGAATATTGGGAGCAATAGTTCCAATTATCACTATAGGCGCTACAGCATTTTTTACTTTTGGCAACGATTATTCTTTTGCTACATCAATAGGACTTGGTGTTGTTTTTTCAGCAACAAGTGTTTCTATACCAATTGCAATGTTAATATCTCAAAATAAGATGAATTTGCGTTCTTCTAAAGCTACAATGGGCGCTGCTATTGTCGATGATATCCTAGCCATTATAATTTTTTCTATGTTTATTGTTACTCTTCAAAGTGGTCTTCTTGGAAAATTTCATTGCTTACAAGAACTAGAACATTGTTCAAGTATAAGCAATTCGCTACTTTATATGTTATTTTCATTTATAATAATGTTCTTTTTCGGCCGTTATTTTATAAAAATAATTCCTAAATGGCTAAAAAGATTTAAGTTATCACATATTATTCCTGCTTTTGCTGCACTCATGATGTTATCTTATTTCTCACTGGCAGAATTATTTGGTGGACTTGCAGGAATTACAGGCGCATATTTTGCAGGTTTTTTTCATCGAATGGGCGATCCTCGGCACAAAGCCGTAAGAGCAATTTCTCCTTTTGTAAACAGTATACTATTACCAATATTTTTAGGCTCCGTTGGGATGCAAGTTGACATAAGCATTTTAAAATTAAATGATTGGATTATTACTATAATTTTATTAATTGTTGCAATACTTTCAAAACTAATTGGTTGTCACATAACTACATTTCTATCCAATTTTTTCATACAAGAAAAAAATAAAAAATGGAGCTTTCTGGAAAGTTACTTATTTGGTTCTTCAATGGTTGCTCGTGGTGAAGTTGGACTTGTTATTGCAACTATCCTTAATGGAACTCATCTTATGACTCCCAATCAATATGTTATATGTGTTGCAGTAATCGTCCTTACAACAATTGCTTCCCCTATCATGTTATCTATCGGTTTTACTGAATTAGACAAAAAGAAACAACCTATCGATTCTGAAAAAGAATTTTCTGTAAAAATTGGCCCATTCAATTATTTATCTTCAAGGCATTTATTCGATGTAATCACTTCAATTTTAGAAAAAGAAGAAAAAGTAACTCCAATTATCGAACTTTCTGAAGGAAAAAAAATCTTTACTGTAGAAGGTAAAAATCTTAAAATAATGCTCATCCCTGATATCGGCATAGTATTCAAGGGAGATGAAATAAAAATTCATGACATTTTAGATCATGTTAAATCAGTCTTAATTGGAGACATCGAAGCTATCCCTGAAGTTTAAATATTATTTTGTATCTTTAAGCATCATTATTTCTTTTAATACAGCATCTGGATTTAAAGAAATAGAATCAATACCACATTTAACCAAAAATTTTGAAATTTCAGGATAATCAGATGGAGCTTGACCACAAATTCCAATCTTTTTATTATTTTTTTTAGCTCCTTCAATTGACATTTTTAACATTTTTTTAACTGCTAGATTGCGTTCATCAAAAAGATGAGCCACCAAACCAGAATCTCTATCAACAGCAAGAGTTGTTTGAGTTAAATCATTAGAACCAATAGAAAAACCATCATATAATTTACTAAAGTCATCAATTAATAAAACATTAACTGGAATTTCTACCATCATATAAATTTCCAAATCATTTTTTCTTTTTTGCAATCCATTTTTATTCATTTCTTCAAAAACTTTTTCGGTTTCCTGAACTGAACGCACAAAAGGAATCATTAATTTGACATTAACCATTCCCATTTCTTCGCGCATTTTTTTCATTGCAAGACATTCAAGTGCAAACGCGGGAGAATATTTTGGATCATAATATCTTGAAGCACCACGAAAACCTAGCATTGGATTTTCTTCTTCCGGTTCAAAATACTTGCCAGCAATTAATTTTCTATACTCATTACTTTTAAAATCTGAAAGTCGAACGATAACTGGATTAGGATAAAATGCTGCAGCAATAGTTCCCACTTCTTGAGCCAATTTATCAACAAAAAACATCTTTTTGTCTTTATAACCATAAGTTAATTCTTCAATATCTTTACGATCTTTCTGATCTTCAACTTTATCAAAATTAACTAAAGCCATTGGATGAATTTTGATTGAATCGTTTATTATAAATTCAAGTCGTGCAAGACCAACTCCACTTACAGGCAATCTTGCAAAATTAAACGCTTGATCTGGATTACCAATATTAATCATTATTTCAACATCAAGTTTTGGTAATTTATCAATTTTGATTTTTTCAATCTGAAAAGGAATATCTCCTTGATATACAAAACCAACTTCACTTGTACTACAATCAATTGTAATTTGCATTCCTGTTTCAATTTTTTCTGTAGCATCATGCGCTCCCACAATGGCAGGAATGCCTAATTCTCTGCTTACAATTGCAGCATGACAAGTTCTTCCACCACGATTTGTAACAATTCCAGCAGCAATTTTCATTATTGGTTCCCAATCCGGATCAGTCATATCGGTTACAAGAATTTCACCCTTTTGCAGTTCACGCATATTTTCAGCTTTATCAATAACTCTAGCTTTAGCAGTAACAATTTTTCTTCCAACACTTTTTCCTTTAACTAGAATTTTATCTGAATTTTCCGGTTTATGCTCTAAAACATATTCTTCAATAATATTTTTTTCTTGTTTTAATGAATGAACAGTTTCTGGCCGTGCTTGAACTATATATATTTTATTATCTAAACCATCCTTTGCCCATTCAATATCCATGGGTGACCACTTTTCTTTTAAATCAGAATAATGTTTTTCAATAATTAAAGATTGTTTAGCAACATTTAAAATTTCATCATCATTTAAAGAAAAAGATTTTCTTTCCTTTTCTGATGTTTCAATATTTTTTGTTGGTTCTTCTGAATCATTAGAATAAACCATTTTTTTACGTTTTAAACCAATTCTTTTTTTCAAAATAGGTCTAAAACCTTTTTCTAAAGTTTGCTTATGAACATAAAATTCATCTGGACTTATATTTCCTTTAACAACGTTTTCACCAAGGCCATAAGCAGAATTTATAAAAATTACATCTCTAAAACCTGATTCGGTATCAAGCGTAAAAGCAACACCAGCACTTGCTTTATCTGATCGAACCATTTTTTGAATACCTACAGAAAGAGCAACATTCATGTGATTAAACCCATGATCGATACGATAAGAAATCGCTCTATTTGTAAAAAGTGAAGCAAAACATTTAATACATGCTTTTATCAATTCGTTATTACCTGAAATATTCAAATAAGTTTCTTGTTGTCCCGCAAATGATGCCTCCGGCAAATCTTCAGCTGTAGCAGAAGAACGGACGGCAACACTGCAATTTTCTCCATACTCTTCCTGCATCTCTTCATATGCTGTTATTATTTCTTCTTTCAAATTTTTCGGTATCATCGCATTTATAATTAAATTTCTTATATTTTCACCAATTCGAGCAAATTCATCCAATTCTTTCTTGTCTATTCTTGATAATTGTTCTTTGATTTTATCTTTTAAATTATTCTCTTTTAAATAATACCAATAAGCATCTGCTGTAATCGCAAATCCTCCAGGCAACAAAACTCCTTTAGAACTTAATTGTTTTATCATTTCGCCCAGTGATGCGTTCTTTCCACCAACCAGTGGAATATCTTTAATGCTTAATTCATCAAATTTCTTAATATATTTAAATTTCATATTAATTGACCTTTTCTATTTAAAATCTTTTTTCAATATCCAATTTTGAAATACAAAAAACCTAGAAAAAATTAAAACCTCATACTAAAATAAAATAAAAAGGAACTTCATGCATAAAAGAATAATTTTTATAGTCTACGATGGAATACAAAATTCCGTCTTTACAAGTCAAGTGTTAAAACCTTTGCAAAATTTACTAAACAAAGACAATAAAGTAGAAATAAGCATAATATCTTTTGAAAAAATTAGTAAAAAAAATTTTATCAATATTATTAAACAAAACAATTCTCTACTTAAACCACAAATGGCAAATAAAATTAAATTTATAATATTACGCAAACTTCCTTTGATAACAAAAACAAGCCTTCTATTTGCAACTTATCAACTAAACAAAATATTAAAAAGAACAAGTTTTACAAAAATTATAGCTCGAGGGCCTCTTGCAGGATGGATAGCTATTAAAACATTAAAAAAATTAAAACAAACTAATATGCCAATCACTATTCAAGCTCGTGGACTTTGTGCCCAAGAATACAGATTTACATTTCAAGACTTAAAAGAAAGTCTCATAAAAAAAATTTTTCGTAAAATTACTTACAAAAAATTAAATACAATAGAAAAAGAAGTATATTGCATAAAAAGAAATAATATAACCTTTGAATCTGTCAGCCCTGCTCTTAAAAATTATTTAATCACAAATTTTGAAACAAATAAAAATCAAATAATAATAGCTTCTCAAGATATTCCTGAAAAAATCAAAACCAACAAACGTAAAAATTTTAGAAAAATAATAAGAGAAAAATTAAATATTCCTCCTGACAGCTTTGTTTATTGTTATAGCGGATCTGCAAAACCATGGCAATGCATTGATAAAGCAATTAAATATTTTTCTATAAAATTAAAAAATAATCCAAATAATTTTTTATTAATTTTATCTCAAGATCAAAAACAAATCGAAAAAATAATTAAGCAAAATAAAATCAATACAAAAAATTTTCATTTAATTAACTCAAAGCCAAAAAAACTGCATCAATACCTAGCTGCATGCGATGCAGGATTACTATTTCGCGATAAAGACATTATTAATTGGGTTTCTCGCCCAACCAAAATGCTTGAATATCAAGCCGCAGGTTTAAAAATTATTCATAATAATACTGTTGCTTGGCTTGAAAATAATTAATCAACATCTACCTCTTTTTTTTGTAAAATTTCTTTTAATTGTTTAATCTGAGGGTTTTCTGGATTATTTTGAATAACTTGTTTTGCTTGATTAATGCCTTGGTCTTTTTGAAGTAATATATTCCATAATGCCAATGCATGCTTGCGTTTATCTTCATCTGATTTTATTATATATTCTCTTGCTGTTGCAATTGCCTGATCAAAACCATGACTTTTTTCAGCTAATTTTTTCCATAAATTTAATGATTTCCTAGCTAAAATATTATCATCACTATTCATTATCTCTTTTGCAGCATTAATTGCTTCACTAATTCCTTGATCTTTTTCAAGTATATTACTCCATAAATCCAACGCTTTTTCTTGTAAATCACTATCTTTAATACCAACCTGTGCTAATTTAATTGCCGCCTCAAAAGCTTCATTGTTCTTAACTGATTCTGTCAATTTTTCAAATAAAGTTTTTTGTAAAGATGATAATTTATTTTGAATCGCTACATTAAAAATAAATTGATTTTTTAACAATTCTAATGCCTCAACAGATTCATATAATCTTTGTTTTTTTTCTGCTAAATCTTTGAACTTTTCTAAAGCAGATATTTTTAAATCAACATTTTCATAAAATTTTAAATCATCTAATATCCTTTGTAATTTTATAATTTCATCTTCAGGCTCATCTATAGATATTAAAACCTTAATGCGAAATTTATATCGTATTTTTGTCTTTCTATTAGGAATTTTATTTACAAGATATTTCAATAATTCCACAATCTTATTATTGATACTGATCTCTTTTTTTTTAAGATCATCTATTAATCTTTTTACAACATTTGAATCCTGAATAGACATAAAAAAAATAAAAGTAAAAATATCAGCCGGTAAAATATTTCTAAAAAACTGAATAACTTCATCTTTAAATAAAAAACAACTTAAATTCTGCAATGGTCGTAA
>WJIY01000048.1 GCA_014730005.1 Candidatus Babelota bacterium
CAAAGTATTAGTAATTTCATACTAAGGCTATGGATCATAAAAAACAATCCTCGTTTTTTCATCATTTTTCTCCTAATTTTTTATAAAAAATTTTTTATATTTTCCATCTAATATCAAGACCTAAACTTCCACCAATTAAATCTGTTTTAAATGCATTCTTTCCATCAAATGGATAATCATAAAAAACACTTAATCTTGGAGCCCATTTCTTGTTTTTCATATGAACACTGAAATCATAATCGAGCATAAGATGTAATGTGTGCATATACCATGAACTTAAAATTGGATCTGAATTTACAACAGATTTTGCAAAATAAATTGTGTCTTTAGGAGTAAGTTCTGTATCTTCTTGACGAGTATAAGAATAACCAACAAGTGCACTTAATCCTTTAACAAAATGATCAAATTTTGCATCAAAACCTAGATGCCAAATATTTCCCATATCTTGTTCTGCTTCACCTTTTGCAAGTTTAATGTAACCACTTTGTTTATCAAAAGTTTTCATTCTTCGTTGCATATTTTCATCATCAAAGAAAATATCTATTCCTGCATGAGCACTTATTACAAACCAAGATCTAATTCCAAGATCTACTTGTGCAAAAGCTTGCCATGCCCAATGTTCGTTATATCCGGTTGGAACAGAGAAAACATAATTTTCGTTATCTCTGTCTCCTGATGGAAAAAGAATACCTGTTTTAATTGTGAGTGCTAAAAAATCAAATGTCTTTGTGTCTTCCATTACATTGACACCTTGCCATCCAATTAAAAGGCTGATATCACCTAAACTTGTTTGGCTGTATTGTGCGTTGTGTGCTGCAAGACCATAATTTGAAAGTACAGTATCAATATTATTTAAAAATTGTATCCATTCAGCACGATTTTTATTATAGATTCCTGTTTCAGGAGAAAGATCGGTGTATGTAATATCTTTTATTTTAACTTCACGAATTGGCATTAAAAATTCTAGAAAAAAACCACATTTGATATTTTGACGCAAATTGACATTAAAATCATTTAATTCAAATTTACCATCAAATGATAAGCGACCAAAAGTTCCAGTTGCTGCTTCATGATTATTAAGAGCTTGACCTAAGAAATTTGCATAATTTTGTACACCCGGTGTTAATTGAACATTTTGAAAAAGATAAAGCATGTTGTAATTTCCAGCGCCATTTAAAAGTGGGGCGCTATCACCACTTGAATTCCAACAACTGCCCGCATCACCATATGCATAACTAACATCCAATTTGGTCAACCAATCACGAGTCTCACCTTCCTGTTCACCATCAAACCAACATGTTGTTGATGATCGGTATAGATGTGGTGCTTTATAGAAATGTGCATTATCTGCAGCTTTAGCAGTGATACCAATTATTGCTAAAGCACATAACAGTTTTATATGCCTATTTTGCATTCGCTCTCCTTTCTAAAAATACAAACTACCTTTTTTTCTTCCATTTAATTTTATAGTATAATCTTGCTAAGTAAATGTATTTTATCCACAATTCAAGTTTTATTTAAATAAAATATCAATAAATAAATAACAAAAAATGCCCAAATAAATAAATAAATAAATAAAAGGTTTAACACATGTTTGGTTTTATTAAAGAAAAAGTAAGCAAAATTTATAATCAATTTACAAGCAAAGCAACATCTATTTTTTCACGCAATAGTCTAGATCAAGAATTTTTAAAAGAATTAGAAAATTTATTGATATGTGCAGATACTGGAGTTAACACAACCAAAAAAATTATCGAAAAATTAAAAAACGATATTGGTAATAAAAAAATTACAAATATTGCACAAGCAAAAGAAGAACTAGAAAAACTATTAATCGATGAGCTAAGTAAATTTAGTTCAAATATCGATGATAAAAAAATAGCACCAAAAATTTTAATGCTTGTTGGAATCAATGGAAGTGGCAAAACTTCTTTTATTGCAAAACTTGCAAATAAGTTAAAACAGGAAAATAAAAAAATTTTACTTGTAGCAGGAGATACATTTCGTGCAGCGGCTGTTGAACAATTAAAAGCGTGGGGCGATAAAATTAATGTTACAACCTTTATAGGCCAGCCAAATCAAGATCCTGCATCCGTAATTTTTGATGCCTGTAAAAAATTTAAAGACGAAAATTTTGATTACATCATAATTGATACCGCAGGAAGACTTCAAACAAAAATCAATTTAATGAAAGAATTAGAAAAAATTAAAAAAGTAGTTTCCAAAGTTCTCCCTCAAGAAAATATTAATTGTTGGTTGACTATAGATTCAATGTTAGGACAAAATTCATTAAGCCAAGCTGAAATATTTCATCAAGCAACTAAAACAGACGGAATTGTTTTAACCAAGCTCGATGGAACGGGCAAAGGAGGAATTGTATTTTCAATAACAGAACAATTAAATTTACCAATTGTTTATGTTACATTTGGTGAAAAATTAGATGACATTAAAAAGTTTAATCCGGCTGAGTATGTAAAAAGCATTTTTGATTAATTCTTTTATATAATTGAAAAAGAAAGGAAAACAGATGATAAATTTAAAAAAAATAAACATAATTTGTTTAATAATAATTTGTTTTTTTATGCCAGCAAATGCCAAATTTAAAATGCCAAGTTTTAGCAAAGCCAAAGAAAAAGTAAAACAAACAATAAACAATGCAACTCAACAAACTAAAAAAACATTTAACGAATTGGTTGATAAAGCAAAAAGATTAAATTCAAAACGAGACACTGAAAAAGCTGATCGTGAAAAATTAGCAAATGCAATAAAACCTGTTGGAAATTCTGTAATTGCAGGAATTAATTTGGTTGAAAATGAACTAGAAGACACCTTTGATAAAATTGATGATATAAAATCTACATTTATTTTCAGTAATGATGCTGAATTCATTGAAAATTTAAGCACAGCATTTGAACAATCAAAAGAAAATGCTAGCATCACTTTATACAAAAAAATCACCAAAATATACAATGAATCAAAAGCTCCATTACTCAGTTTTTACGAAGATTTAATTAGAGAATATAAAAACGTTGATTTATATTTTAAAAAATTATCTGAATTTACAAATAAAAAAGAAAAAATTACTAAGACAAAAAATTTGGAGGATTTTGAAACAAATTTAGAAAGTTTTGCTAAATTAAAAAATAACCTTGACACATTAATTGAAGTATTAAATAAATTAATTTTTTTTAGTTAATTAAAATTATATTTATTTATTTGCTTGTCTTATAACCAACCTAACAAACTGCTATGTACAAATTTAAACTTAATAAATGGGACGACACATATTAAGATCGTCCCATTTATTAATTAATACGCGAATTCTATAATCATTCTTGCAATGCAATAAATTATATAAATTAAAATATTAAATTTTTAGATGTACGTTTTTAAAATGTCACGATAGTTCGCAGTATACAGTCCATATCTATAATCTTGGGGAAAAAACTTTCTGAACATTTTGCTAGTTCTATCAAATATTATATAAAAGCAAACAAATAAGTAGTTATCATACGATAATAATAATAATAAGAAAAAAATTAACTTTACTAATCATCTCTTCTTAATCAGAGTTCGCGTTAATCAAAATTCTGCAAAAATTTTTTATTACTTTCAAAATAATTTATAAAGCTCGCTTTATATGATTTTTTTTTGCGACAGCAATAACTCTTTCAATCTTCTTAATCTCATAATTCAACTTTTTGATTGTTTGATCAATAAAATCCAAATGTTCCTTAATGTTTTGAGCTACAATATCCGGAGAATTACTTTTGAAAATTTTCTTTAAAATCGCATAAGTTATAATAATTGACATAATAAGACTTGGAAGACCAATAAAAATTGTAATTGGATTATGTATTATCCTATCATTTATCATTCCACTTGATGTTGCTTGTATAAGTCCTAATACCGAAAATCCGCCGCCTAAAAAAGTTGCGCCTGTAATATATAAAAGTTCTTTAATCAAACTTACAAATGCAATACTAATTTTTGAAAAAAAAGCAGGATTTTGAGTATTTTTTATTTGAACAAGCACATTTTTAGTTTTTTCAAGCTCATACTTCATCATCATTAAAGCGTCTGTATCCAATTCATTTTCACAATTTAAATTATTGGATTTATAATTTTCAGTATTACAAACAACATTATTAAAAATAAAAAATATGCTTACTATTAAAAAATAAGAAAAAGATTTCAATTTCATTAATATATCCCTTAAAAATAAAAATATTTTATAATAAAACGCAAAAAGGTTTATTTTACACATTTTAAATAAAAAAACAATTTTTTATTAATAAAGAATTAACGAAATAAATAAATTCAAATTATTAAACTAATAATTCATTAATTTTATCTTCAAATAAATAAAAATCATTCTTTATATCATTTTGTTTTTGCACAAAAAACAAATCAGTATTTCTTCTAGCCATTTCATATGCATTATTTATTTGATGACTAGTATAATTTGATTCAAGAGGAATAATTAAAGATTTTTTTTGAAAAAATTCTAATTCAAATAAGGTGCCCGCACCTGCTCTTGAAATAACCAAATCTGCAATTAAGTAAAAATCTTTAATATTTTCATCGTAGTCAAATACAACTGCGGGAATATTAATTTTTTTATAAAAAGCAATCCAATTAGTTTTATCTGTAATTCCAGTTTGATGAATTATCTGTAAATTATTAATTGCATCAATATTATTAAGTAACCATTTTTTAAAAAGATTATTTAAAAAAACTGAACCTTGAGAACCACCAATTAAAAAAATAGTTTTTCTATTTTGCGAAAAGCCATTAATTTTATTGATTATCAAATTTTTATCATAAATTTTATCTTTAGAATTAAATCTTAATGGATACTGCTCAACAAAACATTTTTTTTTAAAATTAGGTTGTTTCTCTTTGTTTTTATGATTAAACTTCGTTCTTATTCTGCATTTTTTATTTAAAAATAAAATTGTACTATCAAATGTAACAAAAATTTTGTTTGCAAAAGGAAGCAATGCTTTCACCGTTTTACCTGGGAAAACATTTAATTCAAAAAGTTCTATTTTTGTTCTAAATAATTTTGAAACTACACATATTGGTATCGAAATATAACCGCCAGTACTAATAATTTTCTCTGGTCTATATAAAATCAAAAAATAAATACTTAAAATTAATGTCCAAATTAATTTAACAATAAACTGTGGATATAAATAAAACTTTTTGCCGGGAAAATTATCAAAACTCAACCCAACTTTTTGAAATAAAAAATTAGAATTCAAGATTATTTTTTTATCAATTCCTTTTTTACTACAAAAAAATATTATTTTCCCACTCGGATTATTTTTTTTCCAACGCCTTCCTATTTCTAATGCTGGTAAAATATGCCCCCCAGAATTGCCTGCAACTAAAAATAATATATTATTTAACATATCTTCATACTTTTTTTATTTATTTATAAGCTATCATAAATGATTTTGTTATATTTAATTAACAAAAAAAAATTAAATTAATTTTATTAGAAAGAAATAATTATGGAAATATTAGATATTAGTTGGCCAATAAGTGAAAATATAACAGAATATAAAAATCGCAAAACCGTTGAACTCAAAAATATCAAAAATTATCAAAAAGATGGCGTGAGTGAAACTATGATAAAATTTCATTCACACACAGGAACACATGTAGATGCATGTGAACATTTTTTAGGAAATAAAAAAACTGTTGATCAAATTGACCTACAAAATTTAATAGGAAAATGCAAAGTTTTAGATTTCATAACACTTGAAGAAGATAAAATAACCAAATCCGATTTAGAAAAATTCGAAATAAATAAAAATGACATTATTTTACTCAAAACAAAAAATAGTGAATTTAATCCAACAGATAAATTTAATCCAAATTTTGTATATCTAGACAAATCCGGAGCACAATTTTTAGCAGATAAAAAAATAAAATGTGTTGGAATTGATTATTTAGGAATTGAGAGAAATCAAACTAATCATGAAACTCATAAAATACTACTACAAAATAATATCCCAATAATCGAAGGATTAAGGCTTAAAAATGCAATTAAAAAAGAATACACACTTTATTGTCTACCCATTTTAATACAAGTCATTGATGCAGCTCCGGCGCGAGCAATACTTGTTTAATAACTATTTTCTTGCAAAAAAAAACTCAGTTTTATTAAAATATGCATAATAATTAAATAATGCTTATAAATTTTGGGAGGTAGTTTCATGAAAAAAATAGGGATTTTTTTATTATTATTATTTTCAATATTATTAACTACAAAAACATATTCCATGATGCTAGAGGTTGAACTTCCAACAACAAATTTGTGCTCAAAAAAGAACAAGAAACCGCAAATCGGATATTTAGATATTTTTTATAAACTAGACCAATTCTTAGCAACGAAAGATATTAATCTAAACAATATTATAAATTGTAATTTTATTATAAACAAAGTATTAGATGAATATCTTAAAGATCAAGAATTTATAAATTGGGCAATCAATTATGCCGCTAAAAATAGACTTCCAAGAATAGTTAAATTTTTATTAAAAAAAGGAGCAAAACCTAATTTATTCGATGAAGAAATTATGACCCCATTAATGTGGGCAACTTACAATGCAGATATAACAATTATTAGAATTCTTTTACAACATAGAGTTTCGCCTTTTTATTCTCCAAATGAAAATATTATTTCGCCATATAAATTAGCCATTTACTTAAAAAATAACTTAAACAAAAACTATGAAAATCAAGAAATTCAGAATTTATTGTATAAATATGAAGAAATTATAAATTTATTTACTACGTATGCAAGATTAAAACTTTACTCAAATTAATACAATTATATTTCCTGAAACGCGTTTTTTAAATATTCAATATCAAATTTATAGCCACTAACTATTACTGTTGCTACATCAAATCGGCATACTTTATCCTTAATTTTATTTTCAATGATAAACAATTGTGCAGCTTTTATTATTTTTTGCTGTTTAGCCCAAGTAATAACATTTGAAATTGGAAAATAAGATTTTTTACGTGTTTTAACCTCTATAAAACAAATTGTATCATTTTTTTGAGCTATTAAATCTATTTCTCCTAATTTCGTACGATAATTTTTATCAATTATCTTAAAATTTTTTTTTATAAGAAACTGAGCAACTATAATTTCACCATCAATGCCTAATTTTTGTTTTTTATTCATATTTTTTATCATCAAAAAAGCTCAAATCCCAATTCGGTTGGTACAATATAATTTGAATTAACAGTATTAAGTTGTTTTAAATAATTAGGATTGGTTCCAAATCTTGAATCATATAAATTTTCAAAATAAATCGTTTTTTCTCCAGGAGATCCAATCCCCACAATTTGATAAGTATATAAATCAAAATACAATTCTTTATTTGAATTGGAATCTAAACATTTAATATATCGTAAATTATCACGGAAAATGTTTTCTTTTAAAACTTTACAAATCAAAACTATTATAAGATAAAAATCATAAATGCCCTCATCCCACATATAATTAAAATTAATAGAATAACTATAATATTTATTAGAATAATTTTTTTGTTGTAAAATATTCTCAATATTATTTATAAATTTACTCAAAAAAAAAGGTTTTTCATCTTTTATATTTAATAAAATATCTTTATAAAAAATTCCAAATACCTGCCAATATTTAGCATTTAAAAATATCATTGAAATACTATCTCGAGCCATTTTTTCAAGATCACAAATTTCAGATAAATATTTTTTAAAAATACTATATTGATCTTGAAAAGCACATTTTTTATTCCCATTTTCTTTAATATATTGATCCAATTTTTCATTTGCTGATTCAAAAATAAAATTCATTTTATAATCATTCAGATTTTCTAAATTTTCAAAATCTCTTTTATAAAATAATGCTTCAGAAGATGTAATATAACAACTTAAAAATACCAAGAACAATAATATGTAATTTTTCACTTTCCCCCTCCCAATTACAAGATTTGTAAACTAATATAAAAATTTGTGTTAAATTAGTAGTTTTAATTTAACACAAACTCGATAAATGATAATTTCAAAAATTAATCATTTTACCCCTTTTTCAATATAATTTTTATTCATCCGCTCATCCTGATCGTCGTAGCTTTAGCGAAGGCGGTTGTATCAATGGCCATTCTTAGTAATTTTTGTTTTTGCAAAATAACATCGAATAATCATACCAAGCGTTGCACTTTAAACTGCCTATCTATCTTAGCTAAAGCTAAGATAGATATTATCAAGATATGCTGTATTTCAAAAACCACTCAAAGTGAGCATTTTTATTTTATTATATTTTAGCAAAATAGTTATCGAACAAGCGTTAATTTATGTATTTCAAAAAATAAAAGTACCTTGATTAACTAAACGTTGTGCCATTTTTGTAAAATGAGAATCAGGATATTTATTCAAAAGAATTTCTATTTTTTGTTCAACTATTTTATTATCTTTTTGTTTGTTAGCCAACTTACTTTCTAAAAACAAAAGCCTTGCTTCAAGCGAAGGTTTTTTTTCTAAATAAGTATTTTTAAGATAATCCAATCTATTTTTTGCAGCCTTATAATTACCTTTTTTTAAATAAAAATTATATACATAAACTTCTTTATCAATCAATTTTTGTTCACATGTATTAATAATATCTTGTACATCATTTTTATATTTATAAAAATTAGTTTTTTTTAAATACCCATCACATAATCTAATTGTATCTTGTGTTTCTGTTTGATCACAATGAGGTTTTAATGTTTGATAAAATTTAGAAAGTATTGCACGATAGCTTGCAAATTCTGCCTTCGGATCAGATGGATAAAATTCAGTAAAATGTTTGTATAATTCAAAAGCAGATGGTAAATTCCCCCCTTCAAAATATAAATCTGCTAATATTAATTTATATTTTGATATCTCTTTATTATCAGGATGTTGGGCAATTAGTTTTTCTAAATAAGAAATAGCATGCTCATTCTTATGTTGTTCAAGGGCAGAAAGCGTCTTTTGTTTTATTTCATCAAAATTCATATCTTCTACTTTTTTTTCGTCTTGTTTAGCGCAGTTAGGTAATAATAGTATTATAGAAAATATAAAAAACCCCAAAAAATATTTCTTACTATTTTCCATGTTTCGTACCTTGTTTTTTAACTTTTTTTAAAAAAACTTAAATTTTAATACATAAATATATTAAATAATGTATATATTTTTGCAAAAAATTAAACAGATGCATTTTCATTTTGCTCTGTTAAAATATTAATAGCAATTTCACAACTTTGGCCTCAAATAATTCATAATCTATACTAAGGCTAAAGATAAAAATTGTTAATTTTATCAAAAAACCCTTATTGGGGAGACATGAATGAAAAAAAGGCTTGAAGATATACTATTAAAACAAGGAATTATAAGTGCTGAACAACTAGAAGTTGCACGTCAAGAACAAGAAAATACAGGAAAATTATTAGATCAAATTCTTTTAGAAAAAAAATTTGTTACAAAAAAAGATATTGCCAAAGCATTAGCCGAACAGGTATCTATAGATTTTGTTGAAAAAATTACAGAACAAATGATTGATCCCAAAATATTAAGTAAGGTTCCTTTAAAATTTCTTCGTAAACATGTTGTTATTCCTATAATTTTTGAAGGCCGTAAAACTATTGTTACCTCAGATCCACGAGATCTACAACCGTTAGATAATATTTCTTTGTTATTAGCCGGAGATGTCAACTACGCAGTTTCTACACCAGAAATAATAACCGATGCGATTAATCGATATTACCCCCTTGAAACAAGCAAAGAAATGATGGGAGAATTAAAGGAGGAAGAAGAAGAAAAAATTGACCTCGGAGTAATTGAAGAAAAAGACATTTTGGAAATGGCAAATGAGGCTCCAATTGTAAAATTAGTAAATCATATATTATATCAAGCGGTAAAAGAAGATGCCTCTGATATTCATATTGAACCTTTTGAAAAAGAATTAAGAGTAAGATATAGAATTGATGGCGCAATGTACCAAAAATTTCTTCCGCCCAAAAGATATCAAGATGCAATAATTTCACGTATTAAAATTATGGCGAATTTAAATATCGCCGAAAAACGTCTCCCTCAAGACGGTCGAATTGAAATAAAAGTAGGTAACAAATCAATAGATATTCGTGTGTCTATTCTACCATGTAATTTTGGAGAACGAGTTGTAATGCGTTTGCTTGATAAATCCAAAGGTATTATAAATTTAGAATCATTAAATTTTTCAGAACGTGATTATCAAGTTGTAACAAGAAATATTGCTCGACCAAATGGTATATTCTTGATAAGTGGACCTACTGGATCAGGTAAAACGACAACTCTTTACGCTATTTTAAATAAACTTAATCAGCCTGATGTAAATATCATAACTGTTGAAGATCCTGTTGAATATACAATAAATGGTGTAAATCAAGTACAGGTTAAAGAAGATATTGGATTAACTTTTGCAAATGCATTAAGATCTATATTGCGTCAAGATCCAGATATTGTTTTACTTGGTGAAATTCGAGATCAAGAAACTGCACAAATATCGACTCAAGCAGCACTGACCGGACATTTAGTATTAAGTACTATACATACTAATAACGCACCTGCTACAATTACTCGTCTAATCGATATGGGTATTGAACCATTCTTAATAGCATCATCTTTAATATGTGTAATGTCGCAACGTTTAGTAAGAAAATTATGTGATAACTGCAAAAAGACATATCAACCTGATGAAGAATTGATCAAACGCTTGGGTTTAACATTAGATGAAGCAGCTAAAATTACATTTTACCAACCGATCGGATGCGATGAGTGTTTTAATACAGGTTTTAAAGGCCGAATGGCAATTTTTGAAGTAATGGAAATAGATGATGAAATTTCGCATTTAATTGTAGAAAAAGCTGATGCTTCCGTTATTAAACGAAAAGCAATACAACATGGAATGTCTACACTTGCTCAAGATGGTCTTAGATATATCAAAAATGGAACAACAACAATCGATGAAGTCTTATCTGTAGCGTTTGCAGATCAAGTTATAGAAGAATATGGCACTTAAAAATTATTAATTTATTAAATTACTACAGCTACAAGGGAAAATAAGATGCTATCAAATCTTGCTAATGCAATAATTGCAAATATTTATTTTTTTTTAACATTTTTTGCGGGACACTGCCCACATCGATATATTAGTTTTCAAAATAATATTATAATCGCTTATTCAAATGAAAATAATCGTTTTTTAAATTATGTGCTTAATGCAAAATTTAATACCCAAAATGTAGCAAATAAAGTTGATAAAGTCGTCAATTTTTTTAAATTCAAAAATTTACATAATTTTAACTGGTGGGTTTTCCCTAAAAATGATCAACCATCTAATTTAAGTGAAATTTTAAAAAATAAAGATTTTAAGCTTCAAGAAACTTATTTTAATATGTATTTAGAGCTAGATAAACTTGATTTATCGCAAATTCCAAAGAATCAAGATTCTGGGTTCATTATAAAAGGCGTTACAACACCTCAAATGCTAAAAATTTTTGGCCAAATACTTGTTGATGCAGAATTTATAGATCTTGATAGCAATAAATTACTTGAAGGATTTCCATTAAAATTTTTTAATGGCGATGAATCGGGTTTGGAATTCTATATTGGTTATTTAAATGGAAAACCTGTTTCGTGTATATGTTTAATTTTTCATGCCGGGGTTATTGGTTATAACTTGCTCGCAGTTCTCCCTGAATACAGATCTCATGGATATGGTAAAATGATGTGTTTGCATGCAATAAAAAGAGCTTTGAACCGTAATTTCAAAATTGCATGTTTTCAAGTAGAAGAAAAATATAAACAAATTTACGAACACTATGGAGCCATCTCACTTCCAGAATGCAATATATGCAAATATACTTATCAAGGTTAATTATTCAATTATGAATTCTATAAAAATAGCCTCCCTATTTCATTAGGAGGCTATTTAGTTATTTTTTGTAAATTGAAATGTTTTTTAAATTATTTCCAAAATTTCTTCCAAGCATCCGTATATCTAAGCAAAGGGCATGAAAATACAGCAACATAATATAATATTAAAAGCAATGCTCCTGCATAAAAAATATTAACAGGCATCTTGATTGCATATATAAAATATACTATAAAAAGATATATTGCTACAGCCTTTACAACTATAAAAAATTTATCCATTATTGTCATGATAAACTCTCCTTTTTAAATTTTTTCCAAATACAATATATTTATAATAAATTAAACAATCACTTTTCAAGTGTTTTATAAAAATATAAAAAGATAAATGAGAAAGATTGCTAGTAATTTCAAACTTTGTAAGAAGGCTCTATTTAAACAAAATATTAAGTCATTTTCTCTTATAGAATTAATGCTTGTTTTATCCACGATTATAATTTTGCTTACAATATCCATTCCTCAAATTACATTTTTAAATAAGTTTATTTTAAAAAATGAGGTCGATAAAATTTTTACTCTTTTTTGTTTTACACAACAAAAAGCCATTACTTGCAATCAACAACAAGAAATCATTTTCGATTTAAACCAAAATTCCTATAAAATTAATTTAGAACAACAACAAAACAATCAAATTAAATATTCAAAAAATTCCCAGAATAAATTACCAAATACTGTAAAATTTGGATTTTTCAAAGATACACTTGGACCTCCATCTGATCCAAAAAAAACAATACAAAATGCAATCACATTTAAAAAATTAAACAATAACCAATTCAAGGTTAGTTTTTATCCAGATGGAAAAATTGAACCTGGAAGCATATATTTTGTAGATAAAAATCAACAATGGATGATGGCACTTACCGTGCCTATATCAAATGTCTCATATATAAGAAAATATGAATATAGAAATAAAAAATGGTTTTGTATCTCAAATTCCTAAATATTTCTTTAATGATTATCTCAAAATTTTACAAGCCATTTTACATTTACAATATCCACTGAAAAAAAACAAATTTAATTTTCTATCATTTTTTCCTTTTTTTAAATTTAATTCTAGGTTTTTACAATATAAAATATTAATGTGTCTATAAAATAATAACTTTTTTATTAAATAAATTAGAATAAAATTTTTGAAAAAAGATGTTTAAAAATAAAAAATTCAAAACATTACATATTTTTCTACTCATTTTTATAGCTTTAATAACAATAGTTTGGTTTATTCAACAAGATGATAGAATACAAAATTTTGTACAAAAACAAATTATTAAAACATTAGAAAAAGAATGGAATACAAAAATAAACGTCAAATCTTCCAAATTTAATATATTTACAGGAAAAATTATCATTGAAAATGGTGTTATTAAATCAACCAATAACAATTTTTTTTGGAAATTCAAAATTTCAAATACCTCTTTTTCTAGATTAGCTCTTATTTTTAAACAAAAACTTATTTTACATGTAAAATTAAACGATATTATTGCATACTCACGCACAATTAATGGTCAACCTGCTATAATTCATCATATGCAAAAAATTTTTCAAACCAATCCTAAAATTCCAGTTAACCTTAAAAAAGTTACTATCAAGGATTTAGATTTTAAATTAATTCAGTCTTTTAATTTTAAAGATTCAAATGAAATAGGAATAAAACTACAAGGAAAATTAAAACTTACAAAGCAATCCCCTTCTGAACTTTGGCAGGGAAACTTAAACTTATTAAAAGGAATACTAAATTTAAATAATAAAAATCTTTTAAACCTAAAAAAAGGTTCATTCGATTTTAAAACAACAACCACAGGTAATATTATTTTAAATTCTATTCAAGATTTTAATTGTTTAAACCAAAATTATTTACTAAATTTTCAGCTTAATAAAAACAAAAAAAATATTAAAATTGAAAGTGAAGATTCTTTATTAAACATAAAAATTGATAATTTATTAAACGACAATAATTATATAATTACAGGAACAATACCAATAAAAATCTTACAAAATATTTATAATTTTTCTAAAAATCAAAATTTCACAAGTAATTTGAATATTACAAAAGATGTAATAAATTTAGATTTAATTTTTGCAAATTCATCACAAAAATTAAAATTAGGAGGAATTCTTAAATACAAAAATATTGATTTTAATTTACAAAGTACCTGGAGTTCATCAAGAAATCGTGGAAATTTTCTTATATCAAATAATAATTTGATTAATTTAAATATGTTTAATTTATTTATACCACAAAAAGGATTTAAATTTTGTGCCATTTTTAATAAAGAATTGCAAACAAAAGTAAAATACCAAATTGAATTATTACAAAATCAAGTTAATAAAAAACATATTTTTTCAGGATACTGTTTTTATAATAATAAAAATTTGAAAATATCCGGAACAAATAAAAAGGGAAAATATTTTTTAAAAATAAATCTTGAAAAAAATATTTTTCTTTCCAAGCTTTTATATATAAATAACATGGGACAAAAATTGATTAAATTTTCTACGCCAAAAAACAATCAATTTTTAACAGGAATAATAAAATATGACTTAATCAGAAATCTTCTCCCTTATCAAATACAAAAAAATATAGTCGGTCGACAAGCTTACTTTGATTTAAATATTAATCAAACACTCAATGGATTACAGGGCTCTTTTAAATTATCTAAAGGAAAATTATCTTTTTTAGGAATCTATAACCCAATAAAATATATACAAAGTCAATTTGATATTAATTTTTGGTCTAAAACTTTATCTCTTCAAGATTTAAAAATTAATTTTTACAGGGGTAGTATTAATTTATCTAATTCAAAACTAA
This sequence comes from Candidatus Babelota bacterium, assembly GCA_014730005.1. Lineage (GTDB taxonomy): Bacteria > Babelota > Babeliae > Babelales > UASB340 > WJIY01. Next base: position 14,804 of record WJIY01000048.1, read on the forward strand.
GTCTAGATGAAGATAATGAAATAAAATTTCTAGAAATACCATTACATATAAATAATTTATTAGTAAATTGGAATAAAGCATTTTATGGAATAATTCGTGGAAATTTATTTTTAAACAAAAAATTTACTACAAATATTTATACACAAAAGCTACAAGGTTTTAATAAATTGAATGATAGCTCATATAAAATTATGGGCAGTTTATTTTTGGAAAAAACTTTAATCAAAGAAAATACATTTTCCCAAAACAGCGAATTAAATTTTAAAAATAATTTTTTTTCATTTGAACCACTTTTTATAAACGATAAGCTACTTGAAATTGATATTAACATTTTAAGTGACTCACCTTTAAAATTAAAAACAAAATTATTAACAGCAGAAGCGTTTTTAGATTTAAATGTTAAAACATTTTATGGAGATAATAATTTCTTTTTACCCAAAATTGTAGGCGAAATAAATTTAGACAAAGGACATATTAATTTTTTTAAAAATAAACTTTATATAGATTATGCTACAGTTCAATTCCTTCCTACTCAACCTAATGAACCAATAATTGATTTATTGGCTAAAAATAAAATAAATAAATATTTAATTAATTTACAAGTTACTGGTGCTGTTAGTAATCCTCACATAATACTAGATTCATCTCCCGATTTAAGAGAGGAAGAAATTATATCTCTATTATTTACCGGATATGAATCAGCAAATTTGCAAACTAACTTTCCTGTAATACTCATGCAAAATATAGAAGATTTGATTAATCTTGAAAAAATATTTAATAAATCAACACCTTTTTTTAAAAAAATTATTACTCCGTTTAAATATGTTCAAATAACTCCAAACTTTTCAAATCAATCTGGTGGGGGTGGAATAAAGGGCACCATTTCTGTAGATTTAAACAAACAAATTTATGCACAACTTCAAAAAAACTTCAATTTACAAGATGATCTTACCTTTCAAATTGAATACTTATTAACTGATGATATAAATCTTAAAATGATCAAAGATCAAAGAGGCGAATTAGGGGCACAAGTGGAAGTAAGATTAAGGCTTTGATTGCTATTGTATTTATTTTCTACAAATTCATTATTTTTATTTTTTTCGAATTTATCTGACTTTAAAAATATCTTTTTTTCTTCTTCCAATTTGGATTTTTCATTTAAAATTTTCTGTTTTTCTTTAGTCAACATACTAAGCATTGTATTTTTTTGCTCTAATTTTTTAGCTACAGAATTTAAATTTTTTAAATTTGCATTTAATTCATTTTTCAACGAATTTAATTCATTTTTTAAATTTAAATTCTCACTTTTTAATAATTTATTTTCTATCGTCTTATTTTTAACTATCTGCTTGAGATTACTTTTTTTTTCAAGAGCATTTTTAGAGACTCTATACATTTTACAAACTTGATCCAATAAAGAATATACAATAGGCTGAGTCTGAGGATATTGCTTACGTAAATTTAGTAATTCATCACTTATTGATTTATGCAATGTTTGTATATCATTATCCTTTGAAGCAAAAAGGTAAGATATACTAATTAGAAATTGTAAAATTAAACAATAACTTACCTTCATCAACTATCTCCTCTTTATATTTTTTTATTTTTTTTAAATATATTTAATTTGTTTTTTTTATTTAATAAATTATTATTTAAATAAAAAAAGTTCAAACAGATAAAATATAAGAAAGAGAAATGAGTTGTAGTAATGTTTTTTATAAAAAACTAAAGCTATTTTTTATAATTTTAATAACATTCAATTATCTAATTGCAAAATCAACTGCATATTTTTCACCTGAAGATAAAATTTCAGATAAACTTATTGAACAAATCAATCACACAAAAAAAAGGATTTATGCAGCCATTTATATCTTAACAGATAAATCTATAGCAAATGCACTTATTGAAGCTAAAAAACGCAATATAGATATTCAAATTGTTACAGATATTTCATGTTTACAAAATGAATATAATAAAATTGATTTATTAAAAAATAATGGAATAGAAATATTTATATATAAACCAAAATTAAAAAATAATAAATTTTCCAATGCAATAATGCACAATAAATTTGCAATACTGGATAATAAAATTTGGACTGGATCCTTTAATTGGACAGTATCTGCCAATAAAAAAAATCAAGAAAATGTTGTTTACATAAAAAAAGATTTAATTTGTAAAAAATATGAAAAAGAATTTGAAAAATTAAAAAGAAAATGCATGCTACCATCATCAACAAATGAACAACCTAAAAACTTAAAAGAAAAAATAATTAAATTATTTAAATGCATCAGAAATAGTTTTTAAATAATTATTTCTGAAATAAATTTTAATTATTATTATTTAATTTAAATAATAAATTTCTAAAATCTTGTGGAACATGTTTTGAATGATTAAATTTTTTTCCTTTATAATCAAAAGCTAATTTCCATGCATGCAATGCTGGTCTTGAAATCAATTTAGATTGATATCCATAAAGATCATCTCCTATCAATCCATGACCTATTGCTGCTAAATGCACTCTTATTTGGTGAGTCCTACCAGTAACAATATGAACTAAAATTAATGAACAATCTTTATAATATTTTAATACTTCAAAATATGTTAGTGCTTTTTTTCCCATTGGACTGGTGTGTGACATCATGTGACCTTTACATGGATGCCTTCCTATAGAAAAATCAATTTTACCTTTTTTTGGTGGTTGTCCTTTAACTATGGCAAGATAATGTTTTTTAATCTCTCTTTTTTTAAACATTGAAGCCAATTTAATCTGACCAAATATATTTCTTGCTACAATTAAAAGTCCAGATGTTCCTTTATCTAATCTATGAACAATACCCGGACGCTGATTATCTTTTAATTGATTCAATTCTTTAAACTTATATAACAAACCATTTACAAGAGTAATTTCCTCAGAACTAGTTCTTTCTGAATGATGCACTATTAATCCTGCTGGTTTATTTATAACTATAAAATCATTTTGAATATCAATAATCTCAAAATCTATTTTTTTTGGAGTTAGATCAAATTGTTTTTCTTCTGGAAAATTGATTTTAATAATATCTGTTTTTTTTATTTTATAGCTACTCTTATCTATAAATTTGTTATTAATCTGAATCAATCCATTGTTTATTAACTGTTGAAAATAGGATCTTGAATATTCAGGAAATTGAACAAACAAAAATTTATCCAATCTTTCCTTATTATCTTGGAAAAACAAGACGGAACAATCTATTAACTCTGTTTTTTCAATTTTATCTAAATTTAACATGATTATATTTTTATCTTAAAATTAATTTTACGAAATCAAGTGAGTAATATAGAATATAAGTAATATCTTACATTTCCCCTAAAAAATAGGATATTTTATATAGCAATAAAGTCAATTTTGGCAAAAAAACAAACTTTTACTACCTAAAATAAAACAAGGTGTGGGGGGCTAAAATGCTAAAAATTAAAAAACTATTTTTCCAAATAGAACAAAACATAGAACAAATCATTCAACAAGACACTCCTTTGGGACAAGATTTATTCAAAATTCTACTTCTACAACATCCTGCAGATATTGCAATGTTATTATCAAAACTATCTGAAGAACATCAACTTGAATTATTTAAAAAGCTACCAAATCAATTAAAAATTAAAGTTTTTGAAGACTTGTCTGAAAAAAATCAAGCTTATATTTTAATTCATCTTGATCCTGAAAATACTACATTAATTCTAAAAAAGATTCCTATTGATAAGCTAACAGAACTTTTTGATCACCTTCCAGACACAGATTTAAAAAAATATTTAAATCTATTACAACGTAAACAAAGATCTCAAATAATTTCTCGTCTTCAATTTGATCCTCACTGTGCTGGAAGAATAATGAACAGCGATATAATAACATTACAAAAAGATTTTACTGTAAAAAAGAGCATTAATTTATTGCAAAGAGTAGGAGAAAAAAAAGAATTGCTTCAACGCATTTATGTAACAGACAAAGATCATAAATTAATTGGACATATAAAGCTGGACGATTTGGTATTAAATAAGCCAGATACATTAATTAAAAATATCATACAGAAAGACGAGCTTATAATAAATGTGCACGAAGACCAAGAAGATATTGCCAAACAAATGTATCATTATGGACTTTTAACAGCGCCTGTGGTAGATGAAAATAATAATTTCTTGGGTGTGATAGCTGCAGACGATATTTTGGATATTGTAAAAGAAGAAGCAAGCGAAGATGTGTATAAAATGTCTGGTATTTCCCCAACTGAACATTCATATTTTGAAACATCTACTTGGAAATTAATATGGCAAAGAACCCCTTGGCTAATTGGCCTTCTTTTACTACAAAGTCTTTCAAGTTTCATTTTAGCCGGATATAAAGAAGTTGTTGATAAATATTTTATAATTTCTATGTTTTTAACAATGCTCATTGGAACTGGGGGAAATGCAGGAAATCAATCATCTGCTTTAGTTGTAAGAGGATTAGCAACTGGTGAAATTTCACGTAAAAATAGCATAAAAGTTTTATTACGAGAATTTTGTATATCTTGTGTTATTGCATTACTTTTAGTCGC
>WJIY01000005.1 GCA_014730005.1 Candidatus Babelota bacterium
CAAATTGACGATCCAAACTTTGAAATATCTGAAGATGATGCAGGAGCGGCTTTAGAAAGTGCAAGTAAGAATGGATATGCTGATATTGTTGAAATTCTTATTAAAAACTTTAAAGATAAAATATCTGATATTGATGCAGGAGTGGCTTTAGAAAAAGCAAGTTCTAAAGGACATGCTAACATTGTTGAAATTCTTATTACAAACCTTAAAGAGAAAATATCTGATCATCAAGCAGGAAGGGCTTTAGAAAAAGCAAGTTCTAATGGACATACTAACATTGTTGATATTCTTATTACACACTTTAAAGAGAAAATATCTTATGATGTAGCAGGAAAGGCTTTAATACGCGCAAGTGAGAGTAAAAAAACTAACTTTGTTAATATTCTTATTACAAACTTTAAAGATAAAATATATTATATTTATGCAGGAGACGCTTTAGAAAGCGCAAGTGAGGAGGGACATACTGAAATTGTTGAAATTCTTATTACAAACCTTAAAGAGAAAATATCTGATCGTCAAGCAGGAAGGGCTCTATTAGGAGCAAGTTATAATGGACATGCTAACATTGTTGAAATTCTTATTACACACCTTAAAGAGAAAATATCTGATCATCAAGCAGAAGACGCTTTAATAAACGCAAGTGAGAATGGACATACTGATATTGTTAAACTTCTTATTACAAACTTTAAAGAGAAAATATCTGAAATAGCAGGATGGGCTCTAGAACTAGTAAGTGAGAAGGGACATGCTGAAATTGTTGAAATTCTTAAATCTTTTATATCAGAATTAGAACAATCCCACTAAAACAAAAATTAGATTTAAACTAAAAATAAACTTCTATAAGGAGCTTGAATTCAAGCTCCTTATTTCTTAGAACATCAAACTAAAAAATAAATCAAATATATTTGTTTTTGCATAACTATCATTATATTATTTAATATTCATAACTTTAATATTAAATAAATCTGTTCTTAAACGGGGTAAAATTATGGCTGAATGCACTTTTGTAATTTTAGGAGCAACAGGAGACCTGGCAAAAAGAAAACTTTTTCCTGCAATATACAAATTAATCAAAGATAAAAAAATAAAAAAATTTGCAATAATTGGGGCTGCAAATTCAAATTCATCAGCAGAAAAAATTTTAGAAAACTCCAAAAAATTTATAAAACAATATAATTCAAAAATTTGGGAAAGCCTAAAAAAATCAACTTATTACCAACAACTTAATTTTTATAATACTCAAGATTATCCAAAGTTAAAAAAAATAATTGAAGATGTTGAAAAAAAACACAAACTTTATGGCAATAAACTTTTTTATCTTGCGACTTTGCCAGAACATTTTAAAAAAATAACCGAACTTTTATCAAAAAATAAAATCGTAAAAAAACATATTAATAAAAAGGAATGCTCTGATTGTAAACATCCATGGTCACGTATAGTTTATGAAAAACCTTTTGGACATAATCTTAAATCTGCACAAAAAATAAATAAATATATTTTAAAACTTTTTCATGAAAAACAAATTTATCGCATTGATCATTATTTAGGAAAAGAACTCGTCAGTAATATTACATTAGTAAGGTTTACCAATAAAATATTTGAACCTTTATGGAATAATAAAAATATTGATTCAGTTCAAATAATTTTAAGTGAAAAATTAGGAATCGATTCACGTGGAAAATTTTATGATAAATATGGAGCACTCAAAGATGTTGTTCAAAATCATATGTTACAAATGTTAGCAGTAACCACTATGGAACCACCAAAAAAATATACTGCAAAAGAAATTCGTGACGCTAAGTCAAATTTATTAGAACAAGTAAAAATAGATAATGTAATTTTAGGACAATACCAAGAATATACAAAAGAAAAAGACATAAACCTTAAATCTAAAACAGAAACTTTTGCTGCATTAAAACTTTTTATTAATAATAAACGTTGGAAAAATGTTCCATTTTATCTTAAAACAGGAAAAGCTTTAGATAAAAAGGAAGCAAGCATTCACTTAAAATTTAAAATGGTAAAATGCATTTTAAGTAAATCTTGTCCTACTGATTCGAATTATTTAACTATTAAAATAACTCCAGAGGAAGGTTTTTTTCTAGAACTAAATGCCAAACTCCCTGGAGTAAAAGATAAAATAACAACTGTTAAAATGGATTTTTGTCATCCCTGCACATTTGGTCCAAATTCACCTGGCGCTTATGAAATGTTATTACTTGATGTAATCAACGGCGATCAATCAATATTTGTAAGATCAGATGAAATTGAACTTTCTTGGAAAATAATCGATCAAATCGATAAAAATAAATTGAATCTATATAAATACAAAAAAGGAAGTAAAGGTCCAAAAGAAATTGAGCTTTTAGATCCAAACAAGAAAATTATTTGGCGAGCATAATTCAATTTAAAAATAAATAAATAATACCTATCCATATTATTTTATTTGAAAAATAATATAATTCTTCGATACAATGTAAAATGATTTTAATTCACTCATAAACAGCCATAAGGATTAAAATGGATTTAGGTTTAATAGGACTCGGAAAAATGGGACAAGCCATAGCATACCGATTATCAAAAGATAATCACAAAATTTTTGCTTATGACCCCAATGTAAATAAAGTAAATATAAAAAATGTAAAACTTGAAAAAAATATTGTCGAACTTACCAAAAAAACAAAAATTATCTGGTTAATGCTGCCAGCAAGCAAAGTTGATTTAGTCATTAATAATATTAGTCCACATTTACAAAAAGATTCAATTTTAATAGACGGTGGAAACAGCAATTTTCAGGAAACAATAAAAAGATATAACAATTTAAAATCAAAAAATATAAATTACTTAGATTGTGGAACATCAGGAGGAATACAAGGAGAAAAAATTGGTTTTTGTTTAATGCTTGGCGGTGATAAAAATATTTATTTAAAAATAGAATCAATATTAAAATCAATTGCAGCACCAAATGGATATGCATACATAGGTCCTTCTGGTGCAGGACATTATATTAAAATGATACATAATGGAATTGAATATAGTTTACTTCAAGCCTATGCTGAAGGTTTTAATCTTTTAAAAAATAACGATCGATACAAAAATTTAGATTTAGAAAAAATCAGCAATTTATGGATGCATGGATCAATTATAAGATCATGGATTCTAGAACTTGCACATAATATATTTCAAAAAGATCAGGAGTTGCTAAATATATCCGGAAATATTGGCGAAAACTTAACTGGTCGTTGGACATTGCAAGAAACTAAAGAACAAAAAATTCCAATGAATTTACTCGAACAATCATTAAAAATTAGAAAATGGTCACGCGAAAGTGGTGGTAATTTTGCAACAAAAATTATTGCAAAATTACGAAATAAATTTGGAGGTCATCCAATAAAAAAAATTGATTAATATTTTATGAAAGTAACAATTACAAATTTTATTAAAAATTTATCTGAACAATTATTCACTGTTTGTTCAACAAAAAAAGAAGCAACCCAACAGGCTTGGTGGATGTTAGAAGAACTCACTACAAAAAAGAAAGCACAATTACTTGTATATAAAGAAATTGAACTTACAAAAGAACAACAAAAAAAAATGAACCTTTGGATTCAACAAAGAATAAAAAAGCAAAAACCAATTCAATATATTTTTGGGCATATAACCTTCTGCAATTTAGAGATAGCCGTAGAATCTCCAATTTTAATACCTCGTCCAGAAACAGAAGAATGGTGTTATTGGTTAATAAAAAAATTCAAATCATTAAAAAACCAAAAATTTAATATTTTAGATTTAGGAACGGGATCAGGATGCATCGCTTTAGCTCTAGCAAAAAATTTACCTAATTCAATTATCATTGGAACAGATATTAATCCACAAGCAATTAAGCTTGCGGAAAAAAATAAACGATTAAATAAAATACAAAATGCATATTTTATACAATCAGACTTTTATAAAAATATTGATTTTGAATTAAAAAATAAAAGATTACACATCGATAAATTTGATCTTATTGTAAGCAATCCTCCTTATATATCAAAAGATGAATGGGAAAATTTAGAGGACGTTATAAAATTTTGGGAAGATAAAAAAGCTTTAGTTACAAATAAAGATGGCTTAGCTGCATATGAAAAAATTATTACAAATGCTAAAAGTTATCTTAAATTTAATGAAATATTAAATAAAAATCGAATTCCCCAAATAATATTAGAATTAGGAAAAAATCAAGAAAATCAGGTTAAAAAAATGCTCAAAAAGCAAAATTTTATAAATATTAAAATTTATAAGGATTTAAACGGCAAAAATCGTTGGATTTCAGCATTTTTCTAACTTTAAAGATTAAAATTTACAAATCTTATTTTAGTGTCTAATAAACCTAATTATTTAGCTTAAGTTTTATTTGGGTCATAAAAATAAAAACTCAAACAAATTAGATAAACTAATTTTACTAATCCTAATTATTAGCGTTAAATTTTATTATCTTACAAACGCAATATATGAAATTTTGGATATAGCAGAAATTGTTCAAATAATTGTTAAAAAGCTAAAAATGCAAATAATTGTATTGTATTGTATTGTATTGTATTGTATTGTATTAAAAAGAAATTTTAAAAATAAGCTACAACAAATAAACAACCAGCTATTATAATTTTGCTTAAAAATTGAATTCGAAAGTCTTTACTAGATGCAAGTTATAGTGGAAATTTAAAAATTGTAAATCTATTTATTGATAATTTCTATTATAAATATCGCAAAATAGTATAAAAATCGCTTTAGAATGTGCAAATAACAATGCATTTGCCAAAGCTTGTAAATGATACAAATATAAACTAACAAATTGTAAATCTGCTTTTGAATTTCTTAGAATAATCAATAAAATTTAATAGAAATCAATATTTATAAAGATTTGAATGGTAAAAATACTTTGATAACGGTAAATAACCACCCTTTTGACTTTTTGAAGTTATTTAAACATACTTTATAAGTAAAAAAGCTCAAATATTAAATTTTCACAAAAATATACAAAAACTGCTTTTTTTATATATAATTTGTAAAAAAGAAAATATTGATTTTTTAAAAAAGTTGGTAATAAATTTGGTAAACAAGGATCATTTTATGAAGAATTCTTTAACTATAAAAACAACAATTGCAATGTCAATTTTTAGTATAACTTTAATTTCATTATTTGCATCAAAACTATTTCAAAATTTTGATGTTGTTTCTGATGCAAAAAATAGAATTAATTTAACATTAGAAGAAAAAGACAAACCATATATTATCAATCTTGAATACAAAATTAATCCCGGGGAAGTTGTTATTACAAAAAAAACACATTATTCACAATACCGTAAAAAACCAGATTATGAACAACATATTTTAAAAACCAATAATTGTTTAAATCAAGATATTGATACAACAATAAAATTTACTTATAACAGAAAAGATGACCCTGATAATATAACTCAAATAAATAAACCAATTAAAAAAAGCATTCCTAAATTTAAAAAAATTGCATTACATCAAAAAAATAATACTTCTGAAATTTTAAAACTACATAATATATAAGGAAATGTATGCGAGCATACAGATGTTCTGTCTGCAATTATTTATATGATATTCAATCTGCAGATTTAGATGTTGAGGGAAATCCAATTCCTTTTGAAAAACTACCAGATGATTGGAAATGTCCTATTTGTGGAATTGAACCTGACTTATTTATTATCGTAGAATCAGACCGAACCCCAGATGTTCCTGCTAAATAAAAAATTCTTAATTTTTTAAAAAATCAAATATAACAGGAGAAAGACATGGATAATCAAAACAATAGCCTAAAAAAAAGCGGTGGGTTTTTTAATTTAATCAAAAATTTATTTATTCTTTTGCTTTTTTTACAATTTGCTCCATCAATTCTCATGAATATCAAAAAATATTTTCAAGAACTAATTATTCCTAGAACAAAAGTTGCAAAATTAAATATTAAAGGAATCATTAATAGTTCTACTTTTTACATAAAAAAAATGGAAAAATTTTTAAATGATAATGAAATAAAGGCACTTTTAATAAATGTTGACTCACCAGGAGGATTACCCGGCTCAAGTCAGGCAATTTTTAACGCCATTAAAACATTTAAAAAAGAAAAACCTGTTGTAATTTTTTCAGAAAATGTTTGTGCTTCCGGAGCTTATTATTTTGCGGCCGCAGCCGATTATATAATTACAAGCCCTTCAGCTATGATTGGAAGTATTGGCGTTCTCGCACAAATTCCAAACATTAAAGGATTACTTTATGATTGGAAAATAAAATTTGAAAACATACAAAGTGGAAAATATAAAACCGCAGGAAGTCCTATTCAAGATTTAAATAAATATGAAGAAGAATATTTACAAGAAATATCGGATCAAGCTTATAAACAATTTATAAACGATGTTGCTCAAAGTAGAAATCTAAATTCAGATGATTATAAAAAATGGGCTGATGGAAAAATATTTTTGGGAACAGAAGCATTAAAATTAAAACTGATCGATCAAATAGGTGGTTTTCAAGATGCTGTTAAAAAAATCAAAGAACTCGCAAAAATTGAGACCGAAATAAAATTTGTACGACCTAAAACAATATCCGGCCTTGCAAAATTATTTTATGGTGAAGATGAAGAAAATAGTGATATTTCATATTCAAGCAAGATAGCTAACTTTCTAAGTGAAGTATATTTTAAATTCAATCAAAAACAAAACAATATAATGATTAGTTAAAATTAATTAATCGTCTTCTATGTTTAACTTTTTTATTTTATTATAAAGCGTACTTCGACTTATGCCCAAAATTTTTGCTGATTTAACATAGTTATATCTTGTCTCTTCAAGAACCAAACAAATTAAATACCGTTCTACTTCTTCTATAATCAATGGATAAATATTACCACATCCGTTTTCACCAATACCCGCAACCATTTTTTTTATATCTCTTTTTAATAAATCATACAGTGACATTTACAACCTAAATCCTTGCGAAAAATTGTTTGTAAAATAATTAACATAAAATAAATCTAAAATACAAAATTTTGATCCAGTCTTAATTGCAAAATCAGCATTATATAAAAAATCATATGATTTTTTTATCGTTGTTAAATCAACATTTTTCCAATCCTCTTTGATAAAATTAAAAGGTAAGCTAAAACTTAAAGATCGCGCAGTCGCAAAATCTTCTTGTTTTAGATATCTAACAACGTAATAAGCTTTCCATAATTTTTCTGCCCAAAAATTAATCCAAAATATTTCTGGATAATCCTTATAAATTTTACTCCATAGAGTAAAGAAGTTTGCAGTTTTTTTACAAAAAAAGTATTCAGTCAATTTATATAAAGATGAATTTTCGAAATTTAATATCGATAAAAGATATTCCTGAAAAATGTCTACATTATTCGCATTAACAAATTCTAAATAATCAATAATTGAACAAACCAATTCAATAGAAATTTTTCTTTTATTTTCAAATAAGTTTTTTATCAAATTAATTTTACTTGAATTAAATTGTTTTTCAAAAAATAACAAAATCGATTTAAATTGTTTATAATTAATTTTTTCATCAATTTCAACTTTCATTTGATCATTAATTTTAATTGGAAACCTATTATCATCAACATATAACGAAATAAAATTAGGACCTTTATATTTTAAAAAAAATTCTAAAATTTTCAGTTTATTTTTATCTGTTTTTCTAAAATTATACTCACCAAGCCACCAAAAAATACTTTGCCCCAAAAAGCTTTGTTGCAAGTGGCTCAATATTTGAGAATTATCCATTAAATCAAAACTTAATTTTTGCAAAGAAGCTGGCAATAATTTTTGTTCTTCCAATTTTTTAAACATTTTTTTAAGAAATAAAACTGGATAATTTGCACTTATTAAAAATAAAACTCTTTGTTTTGACCAAAAATTTTTATTTTTAATATTTTTTAAAAATTCATTTAGATTCATAATGTTTTATCATAAAAATTTTCTGAAATATTGTTCAACCTTAGGCACAATTTTTTTAGATATATCTTCATACGTTAATTCAAAAAATTTAGAGCTAAAAATCGGATTGCTCGGTTTACTTATCAAAGAATAAGAATAAAATGTTTTTTCAGCAATTTTATTTTTATTCTTATCAAAAAGCTTACATTGTAACTCTAATTTTATACGTAAATCGTAAAGTAAAATATCCGGAGATACAAATTTTTGTGATTTATCAACATTAATAATTTTGGTATATAAAAAAAAGGAATCTTTTATTCCATTAGTCAATTTATATCCAACCCCACTAAAATAGCTACATAATTTCTTATATAATATTGGAGATACATTATCAAAAACTAAAGTATTTTCAGGCATTGCAATAAACATTTTTACTTTATTATTTTTGTTATAAGTATTTTCTATTTTTTGGTATGAGCATGAAAAAAAAAATAATAAACATAAAAAAATATTTACAAAAAAATATTGCCTCAACATTATAAGCTTTTTTCTAATCTATTAGCCAAACTAAAAAATGATTTTTTAGTAGATTTTTTTTTACCAGAATCAAATTTTAATTTACTTAAATCATTTTTTTGCTTAAAACAAACATCAAATATTTTATTAATCCCATGGATTGATAATTTTTTTATTTTCTCAAAATCTTGCCATGATAAAGGCTGCGTCTCTGCGGTCCCCTGAATTTCAATAATTTTTTGAGATTCAGTCATAACAAAATTGAAATCAACATCTGCTTGATTATCTTCAAAAGATGTTAAATCCAATAAAATATTTTCTTTAACCATACCAACAGAAATAGCAGCAATATTTTCTTTTAAAATATTTTGTTCTAATATATTTACTTTCATCCATCTAGAAATTGCAATATTTAAAGCAATACAAGCAGCTGTAATGCAGGCAACCCTTGTTCCTCCATCAGCTTGTAAAACATCGCAATCCACCAAAATTGTTCGCTCTCCTAATAATTCAAGCGCAACAACAGAACGCAAACATCTCCCAATCAAACGAGAAATTTCAACACTTCTTGAATTTCTTTGATATTGCGAACTTTCTCTAATTGTCCTTTTTTTTGTAGCACAAGGTAACATGGCATATTCTGCGGTCAACCATCCCACTTTTTTCCCTCGTAAAAATTGCGGAACACCGTTTTGTATGGTTACAGATATTAAAACCTTAGTTATCCCCATTTCAAACAAAACGGAACCATCTGAATATCCAAAATGATCATGTTTTATTTTAATTGAACGAATTTGATTAAAAGTTCTTCCATCATATCTTTTATTATTCATAATAATTTTAGTTTTTATAAAACCATTAAAAAACACAACCAATTTTAATTAATGCCAACACTGGATAAGAAAATCATGTGATTTTATTTAAATATCATTTTTTTTTGAAAAAAAGATTGATTAACTTAACCAGGAATTTATTATAACAATTATCCTGTTTCGTCCTGCTTACACGTCAAAAACTAGGCAAAAGGCAGAAGCATCTTTAATATTGATTAATCAAACACCTGTCCTGAACAAATGTAGCGAAACGCATCAAAAAGGATCATGTAAAAATTTTTAATTATTTTTTCCCTAAATTTTATTTATATGAAACCCAGTCGACAACCATTCATTTTTATCGAATCAAAACATCAGGATGAATATAGTAGTTTTTTCATTTCTTCATTGTCTTTAAACAAGCTCGCATTAATTATGTTTTTAAATAGTCTTTTTTTAACCTATAATACTTATGTTGACATTTATAACTAAAACAAAAAAATGAAACCTTTATAAAAATTTAGTTTTTTGTTTTAGTTTGTCGTTGTAATTTTGGTGCAATTAATGAAATTCTTCCTGTTTCTTCATCATAACCTTGAACTTTTACTTTTATCTCTTCATTGATTTTGCAAACTTCATCAAGTTTCTTTTGAATTTCACGATCAATTTTTGAAATATGAATTAGTCCATCTTTTCCAGGAGCTATCTCAACAAATATTCCAAAATCTGCAATTTTTTTAATTGTACCAACAAAAGTATCTCCAACTTCTATTTGACCAGCTAAAACTTTTATAGTCTTTATTGCACTTTGAAAATTTTCTGCTGATTTTGCATAAATCATTACATTTCCATCATCTTCAATATCAATCTCTGTATCTGTTTGTGCAATAATCTCCTTTATTGTCCTACCGGAAGGCCCTATAATGATTCCAATTTTTTCAGGATCAATTTTAAAAGTATGAACTCTTGGTGCAAGTTCTGATAATTCTTTTCTTGGCGCACTCAAAACTTTTTTCATTTCATTTAGTATATGCAACCTTGCATCTTTGGCTTGTTCTAAAGCTTTAGATAAAATTTCTTTGGTTAAACCAGCACGAGCCTTAATATCCATTTGCATAGACATTATGCCTTTTTGAGTTCCAGTAATTTTAAAATCCATTAATCCAAAAGCATCCTCTGCTCCCAAAATATCTGAGAGAATATGATAATCTCCGGAAGAATCTTTAAATAAACCCATCGCAATACCACTTATCATATTTTTTATCGGAACTCCTGCATCCATAAGAGAAAGAGTGGTAGAACAAACAGTTGCCATTGATGAAGAACCATTAGATTCTAAAATATCGACAACAGACCTTATTGTATAAGGAAACTCATCTTTAGATGGTAAAACATTATTAAAAGAATTTTCTGCTAAATAACCATGGCCAATCTCTCTTCGTCCAACAGATCTCATAGGTTTAACTTCACCTGTAGAAAAAGGAGGCATATTATAATGCAACATAAATCGTTTTTCAGTTGATTCTCCAATTAGAAATTCTACTTTTTGAGCATCTTGTATAGTTCCAAGTGTAATACTAGAAAGAGCTTGTGTCTCCCCTCTTTTAAAAACTGCAGATCCATGAGTACAAGGCAATATTTTAACATCCATAGATAATGGACGAATTTCATTTAATTTGCGTCCATCAATCCTTTTTCCTTCTTTAATAACTCTATCTGGAAGAACTTCTTTTAATAAGGAATCAAATAAAAAATTGATATAGGATTCATTTATTTCGCCCTCTTCAATTTCAGGAGCTAATTTATTCAAAAGATCGGTTCTAAGCTTTTGCATTTCCAAACTACGTTCTTCCTTAGTTGTAGCAAACAAGCCTTTTTCAAAGTCCACAGGCAAAGCTTGCTTAACTCGGTCTTTCCAAAAATCCCAATTTATTGTTGTTACAACCTCAGCCTTTTTAATATTTAAATTTTTTTGAATTTCTAGCTGCCAATCAACTTGTTTTTTTATTTCTTCATGAGCATCAAATAATAAATTTATAAATTCTTCTTCAGAAAGTTCAGCACAATGTCCTTCAACCATACAAATACCATCTTTTGTTCCAGCTATAACAATAGAGGAATCTAATTTTATATCATTTTGATACTCACTATTAAATTTCCATTCTCCATTTTTCTTATCAGCTTTAACTGCACCCAAAGGACCCAAAAACGGAATATCTGAAATTGTTAACGCAATAGATGTACCTAATAATGCCAATATATCAACAGGATATTTTCCATCTGCTGAATAAACAGAAGATAAAAGTTGAACTTCATTAAAATAATAATTCGGAAATAATGGACGAATTGGTCTATCTATCATTCTAGATACTAAAATTTCATTGTCACTTAATCTTCCTTCTCTTTTAATATAACCACCTGGAAATTTTCCTGCCGCAAAAGGTCTTTCTCTATATTCAACACTTAAAGGAAAAAATCCCATGAAATCTTTTGGTTCTTTGGTTGCTACTGCGGTT
Organism: Candidatus Babelota bacterium; assembly: GCA_014730005.1. Taxonomy (GTDB): domain Bacteria; phylum Babelota; class Babeliae; order Babelales; family UASB340; genus WJIY01. Next base: position 11,794 of record WJIY01000005.1, read on the forward strand.
GATAATACAATATTATTTCCACAACTAATCCATGCAGCACCATTAGCTTGACCAGCATACTTTCCTATTTCCACAGCCAAATTTAATTCAGGCAACTTAAAAATTTTTTGCATAATTTACCTTGATAAAAAAAATAATAACCATCCATAATTAATTAAAATCAAATGCACCAAATAATACTTTTATATTATTAACCCTTAACTTTCAATTCTTTGCTTAATTTATCGTAACTTTCTTTATCATGTTTCTTTAAGTATCGAGAAAGAGTTTTTCTTTTCCCAACTAATTTAATTAAACCAAGCCTAGATTGTTTATCTTTTGGAAAAGTTCTTAAATGATCTGAAATTTGTTGAATTCTTTCAGATAATATAGCAATTTGAACTTCACAAGAACCAGTATCATTATTAGATTTTGCAAATTTATTAACAAGTTCTTTTTTTGCTTCTTTACTCAACATTAAAAATACCTCATAACAAAAAACGATTTAATTTAAAATAATTCAAAATAAAAAATCCTGGTAGGCACGAGCGGGATCGAACCGCTGACCCTTGCTACGTCAAAGCAATGCTCTACCACTGAGCTACGCGCCTAATAAATTTAAATTTCAGCCAAGCCAACTATTCTAAAGAAATATTCTCAAGACTAGCCTCTAATTTTTCTTCTTGACGAGCCTGTTTCTCAAGATCAGAAACATCTTCTCCTAAGTATTTTACCTTAAAAGATGGAATTCCTGTTCCTGCAGGTATGAGTCTACCAATTACAATATTTTCTTTCAAGCCATAAAGATAATCTACTTGTCCAACAATTGAAGCCTCTGTAAGTATTCTAGTTGTTTCTTGGAAAGATGCCGCTGATAAAAAGCTTTCTGTTCCAAGTGATGATTTTGTAATACCCATCAAAATAGATTTAGCAACAGCTATTTTTTTTCCTTCCTTTACCATCGAACGATTAACTGCTTGTAAATGTATTTTATCTACCCTATCGCCGATCGCAAAATTTGTATCCCCAGGATCAACAATTCTAACTTTACGCAACATCTGACGAACAATTAGCTCAATATGTTTATCATTGATGCTTACGCCTTGTAATCTATAAATTTCTTGAATTTCTTTTACTAAATGTTTCTGTAATTCATCTGGGCCTAAAATTCTTAAAATGTCATGCGGATTGGGAACACCGGATGTTAATAAGTCACCAGCATTAACTTTTTGTTCATCTTCTATATTAAGATGCTTACTCCTCGGAATACTATATTCAAAAGTATCCCCTTCTTCCGTAGTAATAGTTATTCTTCGTTGTCCCCTATGTAATCCCCCAAATTTAACAATTCCATTAACCTCACTTATAAATGCAGCATCTTTTGGAATTCGCGCTTCAAATAATTCAGCAACTCGAGGTAACCCACCTGTAATATCTTTTGTTCTCTTTTCTTCTCTAGGAAGTTTGGCAATAACATCGCCTGGTTCAACCATATCACCGTCATGCACATAAAGTTGAGCGGAAGTTGGTAAAAAATATCGAGCAACTTCATTATCTTGTGAATCTAAAATAACAATACAAGGCTGCCTTTTTTCATCTCTTCTTTCAAGAATAGTTTTTGTTGATTGACCTGTATCTTCATGGTATTGTACCTGATAGGTAATATTTTCAATTAAATCAACAAACTTAACCCTACCTTTCTTCTCCGTAAGAATGATTTTTTGAAAATCCCATTCGGCTATTTTTTGACCTTTTTTAACCTTTTGACCATCTTCAACAAATAACCTTGTCCCGTATTCTAATGAAAACTCTTCTAACTCACGCCCATCCTCAGAAATAATCGCTATTCTTGATTTATGGTTTACAATAACAGAATTACCCTGCCTGTCTTTTACAATTTCTACATCTTTATATTTTACAAATCCATCTACTTTGGACTTATAAAAATTTTGTTCAACAACACCACTTGCTGTTCCGCCGATATGGAATGTTCTCATTGTAAGCTGAGTTCCTGGTTCTCCAATAGATTGCGCAGCAACAATACCAACAGCGCTACCTACATCAATTAATTGATGTGTTGAAAGATCCATGCCATAACATTTCGCACAAACACCTCTTTTTGCCTGACAAGTCATAACAGATCGTACAGCAACTTTTGTAACTGCAGAATCTTTTACTTTATCAACCAAATCATCGGAAACCAACTCTCCTTGTTCTGCAATCAACTGCCCACTTACAGGATCTTTTAAATCCTCTGCCAATACACGCCCAAAAATTCTTTCTTCTAAGGGTTCAATAATTTCTCCAGATTCTTTTAAATCTTCAACAACAACATAACCCAAAGCATTACAATCCATTTTTGTAATTACAACATCTTGTCCTACATCAATTAATCTACGTGTCAAATATCCAGAATCTGCTGTCTTTAAAGCCGTATCAGCCAAACCTTTTCTAGCTCCATGAGTAGAAATAAAATATTCAAAAACACTTAAACCTTCTTTAAAGTTAGCAATAACAGGTGTTTCCATAATTTCACCCGAAGGAGTTGCCATCAAACCTCTCATTGCTGCTAATTGTCTTATTTGTTGTTTCGAACCTCTTGCTCCTGAATCTAACATCATAAAAACCGGATTAAATGGAACATTCGATTTATCGGCATTTTTTGCAGCTTTCTTATCTTGCTCCTCTAAAATATTTATCATTTTGCCAGAAACTTCTTCTGTAGTTCGTGCCCAAATCTGTACAATTTTATTATATCTTTCACCATTGGTAATAGCGCCATCACGATATAACTTCTCAGCTTTTTCAACATCTTTTTTAGCTCTAGAAACAATTTCAGATTTCTCTTTTGGAACAATTAAATCATCAACTTTTAATGAAATTCCTCCTAATGTTGCATATGAAAAACCCAATGTTTTTATTCTATCCAAAGCTCTCGCTGTTATTTCTTGGCCAAAAAGCCTGAATAATCGAGCAATAAGTCTCACCAAATCCTTTTTCTTAACAGCCTTATTAACCCATTGAAAACTTGATCCTTCGGGTAAAACAGAATACAACAATGCTCTTCCCGCTGTTGTCTCAATTATCTTTCCTGAATTTAAACGTAATTTAATTGGCGCTTGCACATGTAATTGATTATGTTGATATGAAAATATCACTTCTTGAATACTAGAAAACGTTATACCTGAACCAATAACATTTTTTCTAGCTTTAGTTAAATAGTAAAGTCCTAAAACCATATCTTGACTTGGTGTTGCAACAGGTCTTCCACTTGCAGGAGAAATTAAATTTTTTGTAGATAACATAAGCCGCTCTGCTTCTAAACGAGCCTTTTTACTCAATAAAACATGAACAGCCATTTGATCACCATCAAAATCAGCATTAAAAGCGGCGCAAACTAATGGGTGAATTTTTATTGCTTTCCCTTCAACTAATTTTGGGAAAAAAGCTTGAACTCCTAACTTATGTAAAGTAGGCGCTCTATTTAACAAAACAGGCATATTGTACACAACTTCTTCAAGAGCCTCCCAAATCTCTGGCAACATATTTTCTACCATTTTTTTTGCTATTCTGAGATTTGGAGCCAATTCTCTTTTCTGTAGCTCAACATACACAAATGGTTTAAATAATTCTAAAGCCATTATTTTAGGTAAACCACATTGATTTAATTCTAGTTTAGGATCAACAACAATTACAGAACGTCCTGAATAATCTACTCTTTTGCCCAAGAGATTTTGTCTAAAACGTCCTTGTTTTCCTCTTAACATCTCACTAAGAGATTTTAAAGGACGTCTATTTGAGCCTCTTACCGGTTGCCCCCTTCTACCATTATCTATTAAGGCATCAACTGATTCCTGTAACATCCTTTTTTCATTTTTTATGATTACCTCAGGTGCTCCAAGATCAATTAATCTACGCAATCTTATATTTCTATTTAAAACTCTTCTGTATAAATCATTTAAATCTGAACTTGCAAAACGTCCACCTTCCAAAGGAACTAATGGCCTTAAATCTGGAGGCAATACTGGTAATACTTCTAAAATAGTCCATTCCGGTCGAACATTTGCATGCAACATTCCTGACAAAATTTTTAATTGCTTTGCTATTTTATGCTTAGCAGCAATTGAAGTAGTTTGTTTAAACTCTTCTTCAAGCTTACGAACCTCAAAACTTAAGTCCATCATTGAAAGTAATGTTCTAATAGCCTGTGCCCCCATATCAGCTTTAAAAATAGTATCTTCTGGATGTGCACTAATGTAATCTTCAAATTCTGGTGCCGTTAAACAAGTTTTAGCAGGATAAGGTGAATTGCCTTGATTTATAACTATGTAACTATCAAAGTAAATAACTCGCTCCAAATCACGAACTGTCATATTCAAAATAAGACTCAAATAACTAGGAATCCCCTTTAAATACCAAATATGAGAAACCGGAGAAACTAAATTTATATGTCCCATTCTTTCACGACGAACCTTCGATTGAATTACTTCAACACCACATTTTTCACAAGTAACACCTCGATGTTTCATTCGCTTATATTTTCCGCAATTACATTCCCAATCTTTAACTGGGCCAAATATTCGTGCACAAAATAATCCATCTCTTTCTGGTTTTAACGTACGATAATTTATTGTCTCTATCTTTTTAACTTCACCATAAGAAAGTGAACGAACTTTTTCAGGAGAAGCAATACTAATTTTAATTGCATTAAATTTAGAAGGATTTATATATTCTCTAAAGCGCTCAAGTATTCTATTATTCACCAACTTGCTCCTTACTTGTTTTAAATAAATCTACCTGCAACCCTAAACTTTGAAGTTCTTTTACCAAAACATTAAAAGACTCTGGTATGCCTGGATCGGGAACTTCTTCGCCTCTTACAATTGCTTCATATGTCTTTATTCTTCCATTAACATCATCCGACTTAACAGTGAGCATTTCCTGTAAAGTATAAGCTGCACCATAAGCAAACAAAGCCCAAACTTCCATTTCACCCAATCTTTGACCACCAAATTGTGCCTTTCCACCTAAAGGCTGCTGTGTAATTAAAGAATAAGGACCAACTGATCTAGCATGCAACTTATCATCTGCCAAATGGTTTAATTTCATCATATACATCATTCCAACTGTAACAGGTTGATCAAATGGCACTCCTGTTTGTCCATTATACAGTCGATAAGCTCCAGATTCAGATAAACCCAAATCTTTTAATAAAGGAACAATATCTTTCGAGTAATCTGCGCCATCAAATATTGGAGTTTTCATAGCTACGCCATTTTTAGCCGATTTCTTTGCAAGATCAATCAAAGCATCTTTTCCATATTTTTTCTCTATTTCACCAATTACCTCTTTGCCATAATACTTAACAAGCAAATCTTTTAACTTTTTCTCATTAAATTCACTTAGCGCCCGAGCAATTCTCTTTCCACTAACTGTGCCTGCAAAACCTAAAATAATTTCCAAAATTTGACCAATATTCATACGGCCTGGAACACCTAAAGGATTCAAAATGATATCTATTGGTGTACCATCTTCCATATAAGGCATATCTTCAACATTAACTATCTGTGAAACAACACCTTTATTACCATGCCGTCCTGCCATTTTATCACCAACAGATACATGCCTTTTTGCCGCAACATATACCTTAATCATTTTAAGTACACCAGAAGGCAACTCATCACCTTTTCTAAGTTTACTTAATTGATCTTCTTTTATCGCAGATAAAACCTGTATTTGGTTTTTTAATAACTCTTGATACTTTTTAATTTTAGTATTTATTTCTTTATTTCCTTTAAGCTCAAACTTCAAAAGAGAATCTATATCAATATCATCTAATTTTTTAATATGAGAACTCAAACTAGATTTTGATTTAATAATTTTTCGTATTTTTTCAATAACACCTTTTTTCAAAATCGAAATTTGATACTGAAAATTATCTTCCACCTTTTCAGCTTCTTTTAATACAAATTCTTTATATCTTTTATCTTTTCTAATTCCACTCCTAGAAAAAACCTTAACATCTACAACAGTTGCTTCTACTCCAGGTGGAACTCTTAATGATGTATCTCTAACCTCACGAGACTTCTCTCCAAATATTGCTCGCAATAGCTTCTCCTCTGGAGAAACCTGAATATCACCCTTTAGCGTTACTTTTCCAACTAATATATCACCCGGTTTAACCCTTGTACCAACTTTAACAATTCCATCTTCATCTAATGCTTCTAAATCTTTTTCATTTATATTTGGAATATCTCTAGTTATTTCTTCTGCTCCAAGCTTAGTATCTCTAGCTTCAACAATAAATTCTTCAACATGAATTGATGTAAAAACATCCTTGCTCACAAGTCGCTCACTTAATATAATAGCATCTTCAAAGTTATAACCATGCCATGGCATAAAAGCAGCAAGCACATTACTTCCTAAAGCTAATTCACCTTTAACAGTTGCTGATCCGCTTGCAATAACATCATTTTTTTCGACCTTATCACCAACTCTAACAGCCGGAACATAATGTATCCATGTATTATGACTCGAACGTGCAAATTTCTTCAAAGTATAAATATCAATAGGTTTTGAAAACCACCTTTTTTCATCACCCTTAAACTCCTTTAAGCGTACAACAACTTTATCCGCCGACACATATTCTACTACCCCAGAATTTTTAGCTAATAAAGAGGTTCCTTCTATAGTTCCAATTTCGTGTTCCATTCCAGTCCCAATTAAAGGCGCTTCACATTTAATTAATGGAACTGCTTGCCGTTGCATGTTTGACCCCATTAATGCACGATTCGCATCATCATGTTCTAAAAACGGAATCAAAGAAGTTGCAACAGATACCAATTGCCTAGGAGATGCATCGACATAATCAACATTTTCTGCGCTTGCTATCATTACATTACCATCTCTTCTTACTAATAATTCATCATTTTTAATTTTATCAGCAGGAGTAAGTTGCGTAGATGCTTGTGCAATATTTTTACCAGATTCTTCAAAAGCATCTAAATATAAAACTTCATCTTTTACTAATTTTTTTTCTACAGGTCTATATGGAGTTTCTATAAAACCTAATTCATTAACTTTTGCATATGTAGAAAGTGAAGCAATCAAACCAATATTTTGACCCTCGGGCGTTTCTATTGGACAAATTCTGCCATAATGTGAAGTATGAACATCTCGAACTTCAAAAGTTGCTCGTTCTCTTGTTATACCTCCAGGACCCAAAGCCGACAATCGCCTTTTATGGGCCATTTCTGCTAAAGGGTTTGTTTGATCCATAAATTGAGATAATTGCCCAGTTCCAAAAAATTCTCTTAAAACCGCTGCTATTGGTTTTACATTTAAAAAATCGTAGGGCATCAAAGACGTTGAACTCTCTTGTAATCTAAATCTTTCTTTAACAATTTTTTCAATACGAACAATTCCCGAATAAAATTGTCCTTGCAATAATTCACCTACTAATCTTACAGCTCTATTTCCTAAATGATCAATATCATCCAGCTCTCCTTCACCACGCTCTTTAAGACCAATCAAATATCTTATTGTTTCAATTATATCTTCTTTTGTTAAATGAGTTATCGATTCATCTATATTTAATTTCAATTTACGATTTGTTCTTATCCGTCCGACAGTAGTTAAATCATAAAACCTTGAATTGAAGAAAATATTATTTAAATATTCTTCCATAATCTGAAGTGAAGGAATATCCCCAGGTCGCAGTTTAGCGTAAATTTCCTTTAATGCATCTTCATAATTTGAAACTTTATCCTGTGCTAACGTAACAGCCAAGGTTGGTTGAAAAACATATCCAGCTGATTGCAAAATTTCAATTGAAAGATTTCCCAAATTCGAAATCTCTTTAATTAAATCCTCCATCAGTACACTTCCCTGTTGAGCAACAACCTCCCCTGTTTTTGGATCAATAACGTCTTTTGCCAAAACTTTATTTAATAAACTACTCTTTTTAACTATTAATTTTTCAACACCCGCATCTAACAATTTATTAATAGTGTTTTTAGTAAGACGTTGGCCAATTATAAATTTTCCTTCTACTTCTTTAGGTAAAGAACCATGTTCTAATCTATAACCGATTAATGATTGATTAATCTTTCTATAAAAATTTCCCTTTTTTAATTCTATTTTTTCTGCATTATAAAACATTGGCAAAATAGAATCACGCGTATATCCTAATGCTTGCAAAAACGTCGTTACAGGAATTTTTTTCTTTTTATCTATACGAACATTTAAAACATCATTATGATCAAATTCGAAATCTAACCAAGAACCCCTTCCTGGTATTATTCTAGAAATATGGCACGGAACTCCCCTAAAATCTTTTGTCTTTTTACTTAAAGCAAAAATAACCCCCGGTGCTCTATGTAATTGACTTACAACTACACGATCAACACCATTTATAACAAAAGTTCCTTTGTTTCCTAATTTGAAATTTCCATCCTTATCTTCATAAATATCGACCATAACTGGAAGATCACAAAAAAATATTTCTTGTTCTTTAATATCACGAACAACTTTAGTTTCTTTTTTTTCATCTAAATCCCAAGAAACAAGTTGCAATTTTACCTTTAACGGCATTGAATATGTTTTTCCGCTATAACGACATTCATCAACAGTAATTGCATTTTTAATTAAAACTCTGGATGAACATTTTTTGCAAACTACATAATTTGCAGTATCTTTATGACAATTAGGACAAATAGAATCAGATAACCTGCCTACACCAGTTTTTTTACAAGAAGAACAATTCCATTTATATCGATTTTCAATTCCAAAAAGACTACCACATATACAAGACCAAGTTCCAATCTCATAGCTAACGTATTCAAGTGAATTTTTTTCATTATGCTCTATAGGAAAAGTATCCCTAAAAACTTTTTCAAGTCCCGTATTTTTGCGCTCCGATGGTAAAAAATCTAACTGTACAAAATCATTAAATGATTTTGATTGAATTTCAATCAGATTAGGCAACGACACAACTTCTTTAATTTTCCCAAAAGTTTTCCTAAGCAAACCCCTGCCTATTTCAACTTGCGACATCAAAAACTCCTAAACCGTAAACTTAAAAAACTTATCAATAGCATTCATATTTTAATGCTTTATACATTTCCCCCTTAAAATTAAAGAATAAAAAGGAATACCGCTTTAAACACTATAAATTAACCAAAAAATGTTTAAAACGGCTCCAAATGTAATCAAAATTAAACCTTCTTTAAATTAAGAAAGCTCAACTTTTGCCCCTGCAGACTCTAAGGTTTCTTTAATCTTTTTAGCTTCTTCCTTTGGAGCAGTTTCAGCTATTACAGCAGGTACTGCTTCTGTCATATCTTTAGCTTCTTTAAGAGTCAATGATGTAACAGAACGCAAAGCCTTAATAACCTTAATCTTTTCTGAACCAACTTCTTTTAAAGTTACTTTAAATTCAGCTTTCTCTTCCTCTTCAGCTTGCGCAGGAGCAGCAGAAGCAGGAGCAGCAGCAACAGGAGCAGCAGCAGAAACACCATATTTTTCTTCTAACGCTTTGACAAGCTCTGCCATCTCTAAAACAGTTAATTTACTAATCTCCTCAACAAGATCACCCACTATTTTTGTTGACATTAGAACCTCACTTCTTTTGTTAACAATAAAAACAACAAAATAAACTTATACAAAAATTATTAATCCGACCCCCTTACTAATCAAGAAGTCTTTTTTTCTGAAATTTGTTTTAAAACATATAACAATCTAACATTCATCGTATTTAACAATCTAACAAATTGACTTACAGGGGCTTGTATAGTTGCTAATAATTGCGCAACTAAAACATCTTTAGACGGAATTGAAGCAATAAATTCAACTTGCTTACTACTTAAAACCTTCGATTCAAATAACCCAGAAATAATTTGTAAGGCTTCATTTTTTTTTGAAAAGTCAGACAACACCTTCGCAACGCCAGGCACTTCTTCTTTTACAAAAACAAGACCAACCTGATCTTTAAGAACATCTTGAAGACCCCCTTCAATATCTATATCTTGGGAAGCTATTTTCATCAATCTTGCTTTAGTAACCTTAAAATGGGCACCAACCTCCCTCAATTCACCACGTAAAGATTGTATTGAGGCAACATCAAGCCCTTTATATCCAACCAAGAAAGCTGCCTTACTATTCGAAAACATTTCTTTTAAATCTGAAACTACAGCTTCTTTTTGTTGACGATTCATTTTTGCCCACCTCTTAAATTAACAACTAACTAATTTCTTCAGGATTTATATTTATACCAACGCCCATAGTAGAAGACACCACTATCTTCTTTAAAAATTTGCCTTTTGATGCTGCAGGCTTACTAGCCTTTAATGAACGTAATAATGTGCCTAAATTTTCCAGCAATTTATCTACACCAAAAGAAACCTTTCCAAACGGTGCATGAACAACACCTCCTTTATCATTTCTATAAGCAACTCGCCCCTTTTTTAAATCAGATACAATTGATGCTATATCAAAAGTAACAGTGCCAATTTTTTTATTAGGAAGCAAACCCTTAGGACCTAAAATTTTAGCAACTCTTCCAACAGCTACCATCATATCTGGCGTTGCAACAGATACATCAAAATCTGCCCAACCTTTTTCTATTTTTTCAATTAAATCTTCTGCTCCAACAAAATCTGCTCCCGCCTTTTTTGCTGCATCTTCATATTCGCCTTTTGCGAAAACTAACACTCGTACGGTTTTACCAGTACCATGAGGCAACAATACAGAACCCCTAACCGTTTGTTCCCCTTTAGAAGCATCAATTCCCAAAACTGCATCTAAAGATAAAGTTTCATCAAATTTAGCATATGAATTTTTAATAATAAAATCTAAAGCTTCATCCGGTTTTTTAATTTCTACAGAAGCCAACTTGTCTTCAAGAACTCTATGCTTTTTACCTACTTTGCTCATATATAAATCCAATAAAATTTAAACTTTTTTGTTTATTCCTTAATTTCCAACCCCATACTTCTTGCACTTCCAGCAATTATTTTTTTTGCTGCATTTAAATCATAAGCATTTAAATCGGGCATTTTGATTTTCGCAATCTCTTCAATATCCTGCCATTTTATAACCCCAGCCAATTCTTTTCCTGGATTGCTCGAACCCTTTTTTAAATTTGCCCTTTTTCTAATTAATTCTGAAACTGGAGCCGTTTTTAAAATAAAATCAAAAGTTTTATCTACATATATAGTTATAAGTACAGGAACTGTCTCTCCCTTACGATCTACCGTTTGAGCATTAAACTTCTTACAAAAATCCATGATACTAACACCATGCTGTCCCAATGAAGAACCAACCGGTGGAGCAGGATTTGCACCTCCAGCAGGAATTTGCAATTTTACAGAAGCTTTAATTTTTTTAGCCATAATACTTACCCAATAATACAATTATTTTTTAACCTGATCAAAACTTAACTCAACAGGAGTTAATCTACCAAAAATACTTACCATTACAACTAACTTTTCACGCTCTTCGTCAACTTTATCGATAACTCCAACAAAACCTGCAAATGGGCCACTTTTTATACTAACTTCTCCTCCCACTGTAAACATTTGCTTTTCTGCTGAAACAGGCAATTGACCACTTACTTGTGCAAAAATCCTTTCTACCTCCTTATCTGACAAAGGAACAGGCTTTTCTCCGCCCAAAAATCTAGTAACCCTTGCATTGCGTGAAACAAGCCTAAAACTCTCAGGAGTCATCTCCATTTGAATCAATAAATAACCTGGGAAAATTTTTTCTTTTTTTTCTGAGTCTTCAGAGAAAAAACTTGCTACCTGACCAGTTGGAATTAATATTTCACCAAACAAGTCCTCATACCCTTCTTCAACAATACGTCTCTCAAGGTCCAACTTGACAACATCTTCAAAACCCGTATAAACCTGAACAACATACCAACGCTTCATGATTCAACCATAAAAGTAATAATTAAAAAAACAAAATGCCTAAAACTTTAATATAAAGTTAAAATCTTTTTAATAATTAGTCCAAAAACAACATCCATTCCACCCAAAATCGCCGCCATAACCAAGGTAAAAAAACAAACGATAATAACAGTCCCCACCACATCTTCTCTTGAAGGCCAAGTTATTTTAAAAATTTCGGCTTTAACTTCATTAAGAAACATAAGAGCATTCTTTAAAGCATTCATTGTATTATATCCCTTATTTTTCAAACTATCAAATAATTTTGGCAGGTCAGGAGGGAATCGAACCCCCAACCTACGGATTTGGAGTCCGTCGCTCTGCCTAATTGAGCTACTGACCTACTAAACTGCCAAATCATTTAGTTTCTTTATGTTCATTGTGTATGCGACACTTAGGACAATATTTATTTATATTTAACTTAGCAAATTTCCTTTTTTTGGAAACCATTTTGCTATAGTTACGTTCCTTGCATTGTTTACATTCAAAATGAATTATTGTTCTAGCCTTGGCCATGTTTTTCTATATCCTCGATTTTTTAAATATCAAAACAAGTCTTGGAGCCCGCGACCGGATTTGAACCGGTGACCTCTTCCTTACCAAGGAAGTGCTCTACCGACTGAGCTACGTGGGCAATTAGCCTAATTATAAATTGGAGCTGGCAACTGGACTCGAACCAGCGACCTGCTGATTACAAATCAGCTGCTCTACCAACTGAGCTATGCCAGCCTTAAAAATATCAATGGAGCGGGAAACGGGTCTCGAACCCGCAACCTACAGCTTGGAAGGCTGTCGCTCTAGCCAATTGAGCTATTCCCGCAAATTTCAAATTTTAAAAAACTATGTTTTTGCCAGTCTACCTTTTTTCGCCAAATAATTTTTTGTGCAATTTTACTTCTTTTTTTAAGATATCTTTAGCTAATTGACATTACACAAATGACTTAAAAATGGTGGGGAGAACAGGATTCGAACCTGTGAAGGCTGAGCCAACGGATTTACAGTCCGTCCCCTTTGACCGCTCGGGAATCTCCCCTAATTTCAATTAATACATCGTTATACAGGTGGTTAATTGAAAGCTAATTAAATGATAAAATGTAGCACAATCTGAAATCCAAATATAATGATGTTTAAAACCAACCTGCCTCATTATGATAGTGATTTTATAAAAGTTTTCAACTTTTTTTGAAAAAAAAACATAAAAAAAGAATCATTTTTATAATTTCAAATCAAGAGCTCTTAATAATTCTTTTATCCAGCTCATTTCCATTATAAGTTATAAAAATCTTAAAAACCTTATTTTTGAGAGGAATTTTATTTAATAATGAATCTATTACTTCTGGCCATTCAATCAAATTCCATGTTTTTTCATTTTTATACAAATATTCATCTAACCCTAACTCCAAAAAATTATCTATACTTGTAATTCTATATAAATCAAAATGATTAAATACTTGGCCTTGTAAGTTAACATAGGTATTAACATAATTAAAAGTGGGACTAGTCACAACTTCGCTAACACCACATTTTCTTAATAATTCTTTTATCAAGGTCGTTTTACCCGCCCCTAGTGGACCTCGAAATGTAAAAATTTTAAATTCATCTAACCTAGGAATTAATATTTTTTCTACAATTTTATCTAAATGCTTAATGTCATATTTTTTCATATTTTTTAAAGTTTTTTTATTTTTTTATAAATCTTTTTTTCTTTTTTAGGTAACTTACCTTTTTTCTTATTATTTTTTACATCATTTTTTTCATATCTTTCTTTTTCTTCCAGAAAAGAATCTATTTGAGTTTCCTCCATCAAAAGATCTAATATTTTATCATTAGAATTAAGTTTATCATCAACATAAATATTTTTTTCGTATTTTTTTACTAAATCGTTTATTTTTTGTTTAGACGAAACATCTTCTAATATAGAACTTTGAACTAATTCATAAAATTCTTCAACATCAATAGCATCCGCCCCATAATTTTCGCATTTAGAAATAAGTTGCCTATCTCTGCTAACTAATAAGATTTGATATTGTTTATTTTTTTTTATGTAATTTATTATCCAATCATCTGCGCTACTTTTTTGACCCGCAAAAATTGTTACAACACCATTATGAATTTCTCTTGTTGCATGTCTAAAATACCCGCCATCAAAAACTATTATAATTTCATTTATTTCATTTTTCTTTGACTTATAATGTCCAAGCTGCTTTATAAAATGATTTCTTTGCTCGGTTAATTTACCTTTAACCTTATAAAAAACCGCTCGGAGCAAATTATACCCATCAACTATTACAATCAAAGCACCCTCTTTTTTTATAAAAAATTTTTTACTTTAAAATTTTACTTATAAATTATTGCAAAAAAAAATATTTTGGACTAGGGTTTAATTATATTAAACTATATATTATAGCTTGTTATTAAGGAAATTTGTTGTGGCGCAAATAACTCAATTAAAACAAAAAATAAAATCAATAAAAACCACAAAAAAAATTACTCACGCTGTTCGATTAGTTTCAATGTCTAATTACTCCAAGCTTGAAAAACAAAATGAATTACTAAATTTTTACCAACAAAATATACATAATACTTTTTTTGAACTAATAAAAACTGAACCGGAATGGCAAAATTCAACAATATTTCCACAAGATGTATTTGATATAAAACCATTAATAATAATTGTATCATCCTCCAAAGGATTATGTGGAAGTTTCAATTCAAACCTATTGCGTTACTACGAAAGAACCTTTTTAATTGAAGAGCAACAAATGCCATCATTTATTGTGATTGGAACCAAGGCTTTAAAATTTTTAAAAAATAAAGGAACTATCAATATTATTAGTATTTTTGAAGAATTAACTTCAAGTAATTACATCTACATAGCTGAAAAATTAACTGAATTAATTTTTAACACGAAGTATAAATTTTCTTCTGTTTCATTTTTCAGTAATTATCTTAAAAATTTTTTTTTACAAATTCCACAGAAAATTTCTTTAATTCCTATAAATATTCCTTCTAATTTAACTAGCAAGTCTATAGAATTCGAATGGGAACAAGATAAAAATACCATTTTAGAATTTATGGCAATTAACTATATTAAAAGTTCCATTTTAAATATTTTATTTCAATCTCTAGCCGCCGAAAGTGCTTCAAGGTTTTTAACTATGGATAAAGCTACAAATAATGCAGAAGAATATCTTGAAGAATTAACTCTTCAATATAATAAAACTAGACAAGCCTTAATTACACGGGAAGTATCTGAATTGGCAGCTAACTTTTAAAAAGAAATATTTGCTCCTAATTTTTTTAATTTTTCTTCTAATTTATCATAACCTCTTTTCCAATGATGGATTCCTAAAATTTTAGTTTCACCTTTTGCAACAAGGCCGGAAATAACTAAAGCTGCTGATGCACGAATATCTGTTGCAATAACTTCAGTGCCATATAAATATTCAACTCCATTTACTTGCGCTTTATTTCCATAAATTTTAATTTGCGCACCCATTTTTTGCAATTCTATCGTATGCATTAATCTGTTTTCAAAAACTGTTTCTTCAATAATGCTTCTGCCATTAGCTACGCATTGAGCTACCAACATCGGCGCTTGCAAGTCAGTTGGAAAACCTGGATGTGGACCAGTTTTAAATCCAACAGCTACAGGCAAATCTGTTGCTTTTAATTTTATCCCATCATTGCATTCAACTTCATGTCCCATCTCTTTTAATTTTTCTAAAAAAACATCCATCTGTTCTGATTGTGCGTTTTCAACATGAATTTCTCCTTTACAAACAGCACAAGCCAAAAGTAATGTTCCAACCTCTAATCTATCAGGAATAATTTCGTGCTCTACTGAATTAAGTTTTTCTACACCAATAATTTCAATTGTTGCAGGAAGCTTGATATTTATTTGTGCTCCCATTTTTTTTAAAACATCTAAAAAATCTAAAACTTCTGGTTCGAGTGCAGCATTAATAATTATTGTTCTACCTTTTTTTAAACATGCAAACATTGCCAAATTTTCAGTTGCACCCACACTTGGATATTCTAAAATAATTTTATTATTCACAACACCTTTATTCATAAAAGTAACATCAAAAAATGGTATTTGTTCTTTTACATTAACACCCATTTTTAAAAAACCTTTTAAGTGAAAATCTATTGGCCTTGCGCCAATTAAGCATCCTCCCGGCATTGCAACTTTAGCTTTATTAAAACGTGCAAGCAAAGATCCCATAACTAAAATTGAGGCGCGCATTTTATTCATAATCTCGGACTTAACCTCAAAGTTATTTATTTCTGATGTATCAACTTCTAAATAATTATTTTTTGTGTCAAAAAAAATTTTTGCTCCTAAATCTTCAAGTAACTTAATCATTTGTTTTACATCTGTAGAGTTAGGAATATTTTTTAAAACATTCTTGCCTGAATTTAATATTAAAGCTGCCATAATAGGCAACGCAGCATTTTTTGCTCCACTTGCTTTCACTGTTCCATACAAAGGTTTTGATTGTTTTACCAATATATATTCGTTTGACATATGTTTTTCCTGAACTAAAATCCTAATTCTTGAATTAATGCATACAAATTTTAATAACTTTTATAAATAATTTTAAAATACCGGAGTATATAGTGTTTCTTAAAAAAAAAATAGCCTGCATAATTCCTGCGAGGTTAAATTCTTCTCGCTTCCCAGAAAAAATTTTAAAAAATCTAGCAGGAAAACCTATATTACAATGGGTTTGGAACGCTGCAAATAAAATTACTTTTTTTGATAAAATAATATTTGCTATAGATTCCCAAAAAACAGCCAATCTTTTAAAAACATTTGGTGCAAATTTTATTATGACTTCCCAAAACTGTAAATCTGGAACCAATAGATTAATCGAATCAATTAACTCAAACAATGTAGATGCGGATATTTTTGTAAACTGGCAATGTGATGAACCTTTTCTTAATCAACAAATGATAGAGACACTTCTACAAACATGTAATCATGATAATGCAGATATTTGGACACTAAAAAAACAAATTCAAAAAGAAGAAGAAATAATTTGCCCAAATACGGTAAAAGTTATTTGTAATAAAAAAAGCTTTGCACTTTATTTTTCTAGATTTGCTATACCATATTACAATGACAAAAAAAAATCTGACAAAATTTATTATAAACATATAGGAATTTATGCTTATACACTTAAAGCTTTACAAAAAATTTCTCAATTTAATAAATGTTATTTAGAAGAAGCAGAAAAACTAGAACAACTGAGTTTTTTATATAACGGCTTATCAATAAAAGTACATGAAACAAATTTACAAGCTATCGGAATAGACACAAAACAAGATCTTGAAAAAGCTGAAAATTTGATTAAAAATAAATCAATACAGTTAAAATTTTATAATTAATTTCAAGGATAAAAAAATTATGAGCAATTCCAGTGAAAAAAAAATTGGAAAAGGAAGATTAGAGGTAATTTGCGGTTCTATGTTTTCAGGAAAAACTGAAGAACTTATGCGAAGATTGCGTAGAGCAGAATTTGCAAAACAAAATGTCTTAACAATCAAGCATAAAATTGATATTCGAAAAAGCAAAGCCTGTATTGTATCCCACCAAGGAAATGAAAGATTAGCATTCTCGATAGATAATACAACTGAAAGTCTTAAAAAAATATTGGAACTTGCCAATAAAAATATAAGTGTTGTGGGAATTGACGAATTAAATTTTTTTCCAGAGATAATTATAAACGTTATATGCAATTTAATAAATATGGGTAAAAGAGTAATTTGCGCTGGATTAGATCTAGATTTTAGAGGAGAACCTTTTACACAAGTTTCAACTTTACTCTCTTTAGCCGATGAAGTTACAAAATTAAAAGCTATTTGTGTTAAATGTGGAAAAGATGCGCATCATACACAACGTATAGTAAATGGGCAACCAGCAAAATATGCAGACCCTATTATTCAAGTTGGAGCTGAAGAATGTTATCAAGCAAGATGTCGTAATTGTTTTCAGATAGATAAGCCTTTACAATTTAATACTGAATTTGAAAAACAAAAAGAACAAACTTTATAATTAAACAATCTAATTTTATAATATATAAACAACATAAACAAAGGGAATGAAATATCTTAGGTTGTTAATTCAATCAAATATTTATACAACATTTTAAAGATAATAGCAGCCAATTGTAAAATGTGGATTTATAATGACAAAAAATAAAATTCATTATCGGTGTACTAATTGTGATTATTTAAGTTTCAAATGGATTGGTTGCTGCCCAACATGCAATGAATGGAACAGCTTTATAGAAGAAGAAAAAAAAGTTTTTGAAGGTAAAAACAATTTTTCGGGAAAAAGTCATTCAAACTTGCTTTGTAATTTGAAACAAATCAAAAGTGAAGAAAAAACTAGAATAATTTCAGGCATTCAAGAATGGGATCGCGTTATTGGTAATGGAATTTTGCCCGGGTCTTTTCTAATTTTAACTGGTGATCCAGGAATTGGAAAATCTACCATTCTTCTTCAAATTGCCTCTAAAATATCAATAAAATATAATGTTTTATATTTTGCCTCAGAAGAATCGTTGCAACAAGTAAAAAGCAGAGCAAATAGATTAGGAATTCAAAATAATACAAATCTTTTGTTTTCAGATCAAGCATGTTTACAAGATATAATTGCTACAGCAAAAGAAATAAAACCTAATTTGTTGATTTTAGATTCTATACAAAATTGTCATCTTTCAAATGATTCGCATACAATACCTGGAACAATAGCACAGTTGCGTGAAGCAGGTTTTTATTTAATGAAACTTGCAAAAGAAAATAATATCGCTATATGCATAACTTGTCACATAACTAAAGATGGCGGAATAGCTGGTCCTAAAATATTAGAACATATGGTTGATGGAGTTTTTTATTTACAAGGAGAAGATAAGTGGCACACAAGGATTTTACGTTCTCTAAAAAACAGATTTGGTACAATTTATGAAAGTGGTTTTTTTGAGATGGGCGAAAATGGATTAACACCTGTTTTAAATATCAACGAATATTTATTAAGTGATTTTTCGGCTACTCCAGGATCTGCAATTATTAGTAGCCTTGAAGGATCAAGGCCAATACTTCTTGAATTGCAAGCATTATGCGTCACTTCAAAATTTGGTATACCGCAACGAGTTATAACCGGTATTGATCCAAAAAGAGTAATGTTAATTGCTGCTATTTTAGAAAAATACTTACATATAAAATTTAGTTCTCAAGATATCTTTTTCAAAGTAAGCGGTGGATTTAAAATTAAAGAAAGTTCTTGCGATCTAGGAATAGCACTAGCTCTACTTTCAAGTTATTTTCAAAAGCCTATCACAAATAAATCCATATCATTTGCTGAAATTAGTTTAACTGGACAAATTAAACCCATAAATCAAATTTCAATTCGAATAAAAGAAGCTGAAAAATTTGGAATTAAAAATGTTTTCATTTCAAAATCTCAAAAAATTAAAACTACATACAATTTTTTTAAATTTTCAAACGTTTATGAATTGTTAAAATTATTTCCTGAGAGTTGAATGAATACATTATATTATTTTTTAAAACAAAACTTAATATTTTTTATTAATTTAACCCTATAAAAATAGGAGAATCAAATGAAAAACATTAAATATTTCTTCTTAATATTTCATTTTTTTATGTTTTCAAATATAATGTGCATGCTAGAACAAACACCCCCTTATAATGATACAAATGAAGATATTAAAGAACAGATTAAGAAACAATTAATAAAAAAACTTATTAAAAGCCCAGGGAGCAAAATCTATCAAGAATTAAATGAATATCGTATTGATGAAGAAAATCTTTTAAACCTTATTACTACAAAAAGCATTCAATATATAGAAACACATAAAGATTATTTTTCTAATATTAATGAAGAATATCTAAATAATACCCAATTAATTCAAAACATTTGTAGCGAAATTCTACCATACATTATAAACAATCAAGACAATATCATTGAAAATGCTCCAACATTATTTGATGACATTAAAAAACATCCTAAAAAATATATAAGTATAGTTTCTACAATAATATCATTTGCTAGCATCATTTATTTATTAAAGCTCTTTGGGTATATTACAGAAGAAAATATTGAACAGGTTTTAAAAGCATTTAACAACACTGCTAAATTATAAAAAAATCATCGAAATTAAAAATTGTAAATTTTGCCTTCAAACTTTTAAACTCTGTCAAAACCTAATAAAAATATAAATATTTTCATCCTGTCACAATCACTCTTAACGGTTTTGTTTTGTTCTTAATTAAAATTCCAAGATGTTTACATTTTGACGATTTTTATTTTAAATTTTAAAAAAATTAAGACTCAAAAAATCGAGAAAGAAAGAAAATAATAAATTTATTATTTTCTTTCTTTCTCGATTTAAATAATCAGGTGTAGCAACAATAATTGGGTTTGACTCAACATAATTTTTTATATTATAAGTAGGGGGCAAGTAGTATGAAAATTTTAAATATAATTTTTTTTATTTCGCTGATTTTATTTACACAAAATGGTCTTACCACTAAAATATCTGATAAAGATACTCAAGAACTTAAAATAATTACACTAAAACCAGAAGAATCATGTTGGCTAAAATATTATGATCCTATGGAAAAAACATTAAATCTAAGTAATACAAAAATAACAGAAGATGAATTTGAACAACAGTTACCAGAAATTTTTAATTTTTGTACAATTCATAAAATTCAAAGATTAATATGTGAAAATATTAATCTTTCTAATATACCCGAAAATTTTATCAACGATTTCAAAAATCATCCAAGTTTATTATATCTATCTTTAAAAGGAAATCTTTTTTTAAATGAAAATAAATTATCTACAAATTTACAATATGATAATATAATACCTCAAATAATACTGGATTTAATTGAAAAAAGATTAGGTTACATATCAAATCATCTTGAAGATGGGATGGAAAACCTGGAGAATCTTAATAAAAAGAAAATTGTAAAAAGAATAGATTTTACTGATAACATATATTTAATAATTCCATTAGCCTACACAAAAGATTTTTTTCATATAATTAAAAATATTTTTTATAAAGCATTATATACTATTAGTGGAATAATAATTGGTTTAACCCCATATACAATTGATTTTCTTGTAAAACGTTACGCTGATCAATCATCAGAAGAATCTAATTTTTTAAATTCAACTTCAACAGCCTAACTATCAAAATTATTAATACGATGTAATAAAATAATTTATTCAACAGTTACAGATTTAGCTAAATTGCGCGGCCTATCAATTGGACGATCTAATTCTTTTGTGATTTGATAAATAAAAAATTGCATAAGCCCCGTCATTGCTAAAGGTCCAAGAAATGGATTAACTCTAGAAACTATAAAAGAATAATCCGATAACTCAATAAGCTCCTGTTGACCTTCAAATACAAATGTTACTAAATGTCCATTTCGTGCTTTTACTTCTTGAGCGTTTGCTACCAATTTTTGATAAATTAAATCATTTAAAGACGAAAAAAGAATTACCGGTGTTTCCTTATCAATTAAAGCTATTGGACCATGCTTTAACTCCCCAGCAGGATAGCATTGTGCAAAAATATATGAAATTTCTTTTAACTTTAATGCCGCTTCTAAAGCAAATGGATAACTTATATGACGCCCAAGAAAAATAAAACGATTATATTTAGAATATTTTTTGGCCAGTGTTTGTTTAATTTCCCATTTATAACTTTCAATTGAAATTTCTAAAACCTCTGCCGCAAGTAAAAGATCTTCTTCTGCCGCCTTCATAACTTCAATATCTATTAATTTTTTTTCTAAAGCCACACGATTAGCCAACCAAAATAAAACGGATACTTGTGTAGAAAAAGCTTTAGTTGAAGCAACAGAAATTTCAGGTCCTGCTTGCATGGGTAAAAAACCATTTGCTTCTCGCACTATAGAGCTCGAAGGAACATTTGTAATAGCTACAGTAAAAACATTACAAGAATTAACAACTCTTAATGCTTCTAAAGTATCTGCAGTTTCACCTGATTGTGTAACAAAAATAGCCAAAGAATTTTCTTCGGGGAAAAAAGGCATATAACCAAACTCAGATGCCAAATACACATATGTAGGAATTTTGCAAATATTCTCAAAAAAGAATTGTGCTATTCTACATGCATGCCATGATGTTCCTGCAGCTATGAGATATATATATTTTAATTCTTTTATTTTTTCAGAAGTTATTCCCAACTGAGACCAAATACTATCTTGATACTGTATTTTTGCTTCTTGTGTTAAAAAGTTATCAGAAATATGAGTTAAATTATTAAAATTGTTGCTTCCTATAAATTTGCAAAAAGATATTGATCTATCAATTGATCTTTTTTGTTCATAAATCTCTTTAAGCATATAATGCTCAAATCCCTGCTTATCAACTTGATCATGCTTAAAATCGATCTCTTGAGGTTTAATAATTAAAGCCTTGCCTTCAAAATCAAAAAGTTCAATTTGATCTTTTTTTACAATCGCAAAACTTTCTTCAGGCATAAAAATTACTTTATTCGTCTGATCACAAAAAGCTAACACGTCTGAAGCAATAAACATCTCATCGTCACCAACGCCTATTAATAAAGGAGAACGTTTTCGTATCAAAAGAAGTTGATCGGGATATTGCTCAAAAAGAAAAACCAAGGCATATGCACCCTTAAGTTGCCTTACTAGATCAACTATTGCTGCTTTCAAAGTTTTATGCGTTTTAATAAGAGATTCTAATAAATGAGCTACTACTTCTGTATCTGTAGAAGATTCAAATTCATGGCGAGATTCGATAAGTTTTTTTCTTATTTCTTCATAACTTTCTACAATACCATTATGAACAACAGCTATACTTTTATCACAATTAAAATGTGGATGGGTATTAAGCTCATTAACAATACCATGCGTAGCCCAACGGGAATGGCCTATTCCTATGGAACTCTTTAATTCTAAATCATGTAAAGCTTTTTCAAGTTCTTGTACATGACCCACTTTCTTAAAAAAATTAAATTGTTTATGTTTCTGATCAATACAAACAAACCCAGCTGAATCATAACCTCTATATTCAAGTCTTTTTAAGCCATCAATAACATATTTTTTACATTTCCCCTGCCCAACATAACCAACTATTCCACACATTTAGTTAATCCTTAATTTCTTGAATACAGAAATTACTACTCGGCTTACGGGAATTTTAATCAAAATTAACGTTTTACGAATTGGAATTTGCGTCTAGCACCCTTTTGACCATATTTTTTACGTTCTTTGACTCTTGAATCAACTGTTAAAAGTCCATGCTTACGCAAAATTTCTTTAGCTTTAGAATTAGTTTTTAACAAAGCTCTACTTACACCAAGTCTTACAGCTCCTGCTTGACCAACAGGTCCACCTCCATAAACATTAACATCTACATCAAAATTCTTTTCTATTCCTAAAACTTTAAATGGTAAAGCAACCATATCTTTTGTTAACTTTGTTGGAAAATATTTTTTATATTCTTCACCATTAATTGAAATTTTTCCACTGCCCTTTTTAAGCCAAACTCTTGCCACCGCAGACTTTCTACGACCTACACCATGAATATTTTTTGCTGCAGATTCATCTCTTTTTTCCATAATCCTCACATGTGCTATAAATATAGTTCTAATAAATAATAATAATCCTTCGCTTAAAGCTCTAGACTATAATAAACCTGAATAAATACTACATAAATAATGCTTTTTTGTCAAAAATAAGCCCTGGAGCCGGCGATCGGAGTTGAACCGACGACCTACTGATTACGAATCAGTTGCTCTACCACTGAGCTACGCCGGCATTTTTAATATTATTTTTGTTCCTCAATGGCTTCCTGACATACAATACATCTAGCAGCATATGGAAAAGTTTCCAATCTGACATTGGAAATAGGTTCACCACAATCAATACAAATTCCATATTCACCTTTTGATATGCGATTTAAAGCATCATCAATCAAATTGAGTTCATCTATTTCTGTCTGTTCAAGAGACGTTTTCAATCTCTCCATATAAAGCGAAAGAGCTTCATCACCACTGTCTCTAACCTGATCATCTGAAACTTTTTCACTGGATAAATCAGAAAGCTCTTGCAACATTTCCTGCCGTCTCTTTAATAATCGTTTTTTTATTTTTTCTATAAATTCTGCTCTATGCTTCACTTGCTCACCTTTCTCTTTTTATTCCTAAGTATTTTAAAGAATTGCTGAAGAATATCAATACACTCTTGTTCTTTAAAGTAACCTTTAATTAAAAGCTTTTTATCCACGAGTTTCAAAAAGCCCTTTTTTTTGTACCCAAAACCAAAAAGATCCGATCTCGCTCCAAAAATTAATCCTTTAATTCTACTAAGTTTTATTAACCCATAACACATTAAACAGGGCTCTAGGGTTACATATAACCAACAATTATCTAACCTCCAATCTCCTACTACTTTACAAGCTTTTGTAATAGCAATAACTTCAGCATGAGCTGTCTGGCATTTCTTTGATTCAATTTTGTTATAGCCCCGTCCAATAATGTTACCGCTAGAAGTTACTATAATAGCACCTACAGGGACTTCGTTTCTTTTTAAGGCTAACTTAGCTTGACTTAGAGCTTTTTGCATAAAAAAATTATGTTTATCATCTTTCATAAAATACTTACTCTCCGTTTCTTGAATTTTCATACCAAAAATATTTAAAATACTGTCAAGCTTAAGTCGTTTTAGTTTTAAAAAATACTTATTAGTATATAATAATAAATATAGAATAATACCTGTCATAAAGATAGTAAAACAACAAAAAACCTAAACCTATTAATGTTTCAATAAAAAATTGAACTTAATCATATTTTTAAAAGACCAACCAAGAAATCAGAGGTGCTTAATGAAAAAAAGGGATAAAAACGAATCCAAAAAACTATCAAATGAATACGGCGCCAAGGCCATCAAAATCTTAGAAGGGCTTTCTGCTGTTAGAAAAAGACCTGCTATGTACATCGGTTCAACCAATATTTCGGGTTTACATCATCTTGTATATGAAGTTGTAGATAATTCCGTAGATGAAGCCTTAGCTGGATATTGCGATCATATACACGTTGTACTCTACGAAGATAAATCATGTTCTGTAGAAGATAATGGTAGAGGAATTCCTGTAGATATACATCCAACAGAAAAAGTTTCAGCTGCACAAGTAGTCTTAACAAAATTACATGCAGGAGGAAAATTTGGAAAAGATTCATATCGATATTCTGGGGGTTTGCATGGTGTAGGAGTATCTGTAGTTAATGCTCTTTCATCAAAACTGGAAGTACGAATTTTTCGTAACGGAAAAGAATATCAACAATTTTATGAAAAAGGCGGAATACCACAAGGTCCGTTAAAAGAGATTGGAAAAACAAATAAAACTGGAACATATATAAAATTTTATCCTGATCCAAAAATTTTTGAAACAATAGATTTTAATTTTGATACACTATCTGCACGATTGCGTGAGCTCGCTTTCTTAAATAAAGGATTAAGAATAGATATCAATGATGAACGAACTGGTGATAAACATTCTTTTTTTTATGAAGGCGGCATTGCATCATTTATTAAACATTTAAATGCCAAAAAAAATCCCTTATTCAATGAAGTTATAGAATTTTATAAGGATGATGGAACCCACGTTTTAGATTTTGCATGTCAATATAATGACGGTTATTCAGAACAATTTTTCAGTTTTGTAAACAACATAAGAACAATTGAAGGCGGAACACATGAGGCAGGGTTTCGCTCAGCACTAACCAAAAGTTGTAATCGTTATGCTCAAAAATACAATTTGATTAAAGATGGATCATTATCTAGCGATGATGTTAGAGAAGGAATAGTTGGTGTTTTAAGTATTAAAGTACCTGAACCACAATTCGAAGGACAAACAAAAACAAAATTAGGCAATAGCGATGTTAAAGGCATAGTTGATTCATGGTTATATTCATTCCTTGAAATTTTCTTTGAAGAAAATCCTAGCATTGCAAAAAAAATCATCCAAAAAGCTTTACTCGCACAACAAGCAAGAACCGCAGCTAAAAAAGCTCGCGAAATTACCCGAAGAAAAACAGCATTAGAAAGTTCAATATTACCCGGTAAGCTTGCAGATTGTTCTAATACTAATCCCGAAAAAACTGAACTCTATATTGTGGAGGGAGATTCTGCTGGTGGTTCAGCAAAACAAGCTCGTGATCGTTTCACTCAAGCAATTTTGCCTTTAAGAGGTAAAATAATAAATGTTGAAAAAGCACGATTAGACAAAATGCTTTCAAATAATGAAATTAAAGATTTAATCACAGCAGTTGGTGCAGGTATTGGTAATCAAGATTTCAATGTTGAAAAATCAAGATATCACAAAATAATCATAATGACTGATGCTGATGTTGATGGATCACATATAAGAATTCTTCTTTTAACCTTCTTTTTCAGATATATGAAACCATTAATTGAAAAGGGATATTTATATATCGCTCAACCACCTTTGTACAAAGTTAGAGTTGCAAAAATGGAACGATATTTAAAAGATGAATCTGAATTAAAACAATTCTTATTTGACTGGATGCAAGAAAATGCTGTTTTAAAAATTAATAGTCAAACATTTACCAATGAAAATTGGAAAAAACTTTTGGGCGATGTTCTTATTTATGAAAAAGAATTAAATAAATATTGCAATCAACATGAATTAACACTCGTCCATGGACATGAATTAATTAAATTTCTAAATAATATTGAATGGGAACCGAACAAATATAAAATGGAAGAAATTGTAGAAAAACTCAAAAGCTATTTTCCTAAATATAAAATCTCCGGAATGAGAGAAGAAAATCTCGAAGGCGAAATGGCTTTAGAAGAAGATCCAAAGGCAAAAGCTTTTATAACTTTTTCTCAACTCAAAAAAACCTGGGATGTTCCAATATCTTTATTTAAAACCAAAGAAACAAAAAAAATTATCTCTTTTTATGAACCACTAGCCGCTTTAGAAAAAACTGAATGGATTTTTAAATTAAAAGATAAAAATATAGAAAAACAAAATAAGGGAATTCTTACATTAAGTGATGCAGTAGTTTCAACAGGAAAATCTTTAATGACTATTCAACGTTATAAAGGTCTTGGTGAAATGAATCCAGAACAACTTTGGGAAACAACAATGGATCCACATTCCCGACGTCTTTTAAAAGTATCGATCGAAGACGCACTAAAAGCAGATCAATGGTTTGTATCATTGATGGGTGAAGATGTTCAAGATAGAAGAACATTTATCGAAAAGCATGCACACTTTGTTAAAAATTTAGATATATAAAATTAAATCTTGTTAAAAAGAACGACATTTAAAAAATGTCGTTCTTTTTAACAATTCAAGATAATAATGCAACAACAAACTTTATTTTCAAAAACACATATTCCACCGTTAGCAGAAAAAATAAGGCCCAAAACTTTAGATGAAGTTGTAGGTCAAGAACATCTAGTTGGAAAAAATAAACTTTTTAGAAAATCAATTGAAAATGATACTTTTTCAAGCTGCATATTTTGGGGTCCACCAGGAAGTGGAAAAACAACTTTAGCAAATGTCATCGCACATATAACAAAACGACCTTTTGTTCAATTCAATGCAGCATTTAATGGAATAAAGGAAATCAAACAAATAATAGAGCAAGCAAAAAAAAGAATTGAAAATGGAGCAAACAATACAATTTTATTTGTCGATGAAATTCATCGTTTTAATAAAGCACAACAAGATGCATTTCTACAACCAATTGAACGTGGTATAATTTTACTAATTGGTGCTACAACTGAAAATCCTTCTTTTGAAATTACCTGCGCTCTTTTAAGTAGATGCAGTGTGCATGTTTTAAAACCTTTACAAGACATTCATATTGAACAAATTATTCAAAAAGTTTTAAATGAAAATTTGGCGGATAAAAAAAATGTTTTCTTGCAAGATAACGCACAAAAACTACTTGTAAATTATGCAAACGGTGATGCACGAATCGCATTAAACGTTTTAGAAATTGCAATAAAAACTACTTCGCCTAATAAAATTGGCAATATTATTATAAACAAACAAATTATAAAAGAAGTTATGAGTTCGCGCCGAGTAGCATATGATAAAAAAGGTGAAGAATACTACAATTTAATTTCAGCATTACATAAATCAATGCGAGGCTCAGATCCACATGCAAGTTTATATTGGCTAGCAAGAATGATTCAAGGTGGTGCTGATCCTTTGTATATTGCACGCCGCTTGGTTCGTTTTGCATCAGAAGACGTTGGGCTTGCTGATCCCAGTGCACTTACACAAGCAATTGCAGCAAAAGAAGCAGTAAATTTTTTAGGATTTCCTGAAGGCGATACGGCATTAGCTCAATGCGTTATTTATCTTGCAACTGCACCTAAATCTAATAAGATATATTTGGCAATCAATAAAGCAAAATCTGATGTTAACGAAAAAACTAATGAACCAGTTCCTCTGCGTATTCGAAATGCACCAACAAAATTAATGAAAGATATTGGATATTCAAAAGGATATCAATACGAACATAAATTAAAAAATTCTTTTTCAGGACAAAGTTTTTTACCTGAATCTTTAAAAAATCAAGAATATTATTCTCCAGGCGAATATGGCTTTGAAAAAGAAATAAAAAAACGAATGGAATTTTGGAAAAAGTTAAAGCTCAAGATGAATAAAAATACTTAAACTTTTATTCATCTTGTACAATGACATAATCGATTAATTTTCAAAATCGTCCTAGCTGAATTGTTGCTAATTAAAAATAACTTTAAATCACCATAAAATCTAATTGAATTGGCAAAAATTGACTTTTTGGTACTATAAAAGCGGGGTTAATTTAATATGTTTGAAATAATAAATAAATGGAGCTTTAATGAAAAAAATTTTTATAATCTTAATGTTAATCTCTTCTTTTTATCTAAATGCAATGCCATCAAATGATAATCCATCAAACAAAATCTCAATACCAAATAATTGGGAAGAAATTTTATTGCAAGATCTACAAAATAACCCTACATCCATAAATCAAAATTCAAATAATTTAGAAAAAATAACTTCTTCTCTTTCTAACATTCCAGATAAAATATCTATTCTTGCAGATAAAGTTAATAAAACTTTCAATTTTGTTGCCGATCATATTGACACACTCTTGACCAAAAGAGGTGCCATTAAAACATTATTAATCTTAGGTCCGCTTTTTACATTATATTGTCATTTCTTTTCTGCCGAACCGGTTATGGAATTAATAAAAAAAATTGTTAGTTCTTCTTCCTATGGAGCGTCAAAAATAGCATCTTATGCAGCTGAAGGATTTAATGAAAATCAAAAAGACATAAATACTGCGATCAGTAAAATTTCAGATGAATACGGTATGCTTGAAGGAAGACAAAATGTTATGACTGAGATAGGAAAATTGAATGGTTTATTTCAATCTATTTGGGACTACCCATTTTCAACAATGGCTTTAATTTCTAGCAAAGGAATAAACATGGCTGCAACATTAGGTGTTCCATTTGCATCCGGTGTATTATTTAATAAATTTATGAAAATTAAATAATTAAAAATTTAATTCTAATTTTTTCCTTGCCTTCGATAGTAGAATTAATATAGTTATAATTTATTAATTGTCCCAACTTAATACAAAGGAAATAATATCTATGAAATCTGTAACCAAAAATCTAATTTGGTTTATTTTTTTGCTCTGCACAATAAATAAAACCTCTTCTTATAACAATGATGACTTATTACAAATACAATATTACGGATATAAGATAGCACCTATGATAGATTTATGTTTTGCACCTTTAAATAATGAAAATTTAAATGGAACAGATTTCGGAGCAGCTTGGTTAATAAATGCGACTTTTGAAAATTCTAGTCTAAAAAAAGCAGACCTGCGTAAGGTATATGCTCCAGGAGCTAATTTCATCAACACTAATTTAGAAAGGTCAGACATATCAGGAGGTATTTTTTATAGAGCATCATTTCATGGTGCAAATTTAAAAGATACAAAGGTTAAAGGAGCTAATTTTCAATTTGCACGAGGTTTAACCAACCAACAAAAGGAATATTTACGTGAATATGGAGCTATCAATGTTCCAGTTGATATTGAATATGATTTGGAAGATTATCCTAAAGAAGTTTATTATCCTACCCCTGAAGAATTAACCCTCTTTGAAAAAATAAAAAAATACTTCTTCAAAAAATTTCAACAAAATAATTGTAAAGATCAAGGTACTCAAAAGTTCGATGAAGATTTCGAAGATTATCCTAAAGAAATTGTTGAGATTAAAGATCCATCTTTCATAGAAAAAATTAAACAATATTTTGTAAAAAAGTATAAATGGTACTTTCAACAAAAAGACCAAGCAATCCAAGTGAATGAAGAAGATTTAGAAACAACACAAAAACACCAATAAATAAATTAACCAAGAAGCTCAAATACAAGAATCTTTTATATTTTTATTTTTTTGTAATTTTATAATTTTAGAATAAATATTTAAAGATTTTTCACAGGACTTTGCCCAAAGTAAAAAAAGTTTAGATTTCTATTAACAAAAAAAGCCATCTGAGCGATCCTATTTAAAAACAAAAACATTAAAAAAGGAGAACTCAGATGGCCAACATATTTCAATTAGAACTAATTACAAAAC
>WJIY01000049.1 GCA_014730005.1 Candidatus Babelota bacterium
GATATATTGTATATACACAGCCTTCGCTCTAACGAGCTACGGCTGGCAAGCCAAATATTAATGAAATAAATTGATATATTGTATATACACAGCCTTCGCTCTAACGAGCTATGGCTGGCAAGCTAGATTTTTAACGGACGACCAATTTTTACAAGATATGATTAAATTAAATTATATTAATAAAAAATAATCTTGTTTTAAAAAAGAAATAGTAATGGAGAAAATATCTAAACTATCATTTATAAAATTTTTAATTTACAGCACAATATTTTCATTATTAACTTTATTGATGTATTTTTTTGAAGATAATTTTTCAACCGCTATTCAGCTCTCACTTTTAATTTGGAGTTGCTACATACTTTGCATTCCTGCATTTCATGGCAAAACAATTCTTGGCTTACCATATAAATTTTTAACCGGAAAAACTTTACATTATCCAGAAGTTTATTTGTGGCTTGCAGCACTAGGTTTTAATATATTTGAAATGATACAAAATCCAACAATTTACTTTAAAACTTTCGTCACTCACTTTTTATACCTAATACTCAGTTCAATGCAAATACAATGGTTAATCATTGTAGCATGTGCTTTGGGAACTTTTTATAAACTTTTTGTTGGATACCAAAACTTTTATCACAGAAAATTTCTGCATTATTTAATTCGTTCATTTTTGATTGCACTTGGAATTTTCACACTTATTTATCTCTCTTACAAAGAATTAATAATTCTTATAAATATTCGTGCCTAATAAATTTATAATTTAAGGTAAATTCGCAACATTCTAATTAATTCTTAATGAATCAAATATTTTTCTCATTAATAAATAAAAATTTGGAACTTCTTTGCTAATAATATCTGCAGTTTCCTCTTTATAAATATGAGAAGTCTTATTTCTATAATCGATCATTTTCAATAACAACTGCGTATCTTTTTCATTTAAAATCCTTGCCTGACATGCTTCTCTTATTATTCCTCTAGGTGATTTAGTTTCAAGAGTAATTTTTTCTATATTTTCTAAATAAAACTTGAGATATTTCCATACACTATCAACACAATATTCAAAACGCTGAATTAATGAATCTCTAACAGTTCGATAATAATTTTCATAATCACCCTGAAACGTTTTTTCATATAATTCCGAATGATCTTGTAATTTCAAAACAGTTTTATAATTATTTATAGATATAAATAAACTATCTAAAGCCAACTGAAAATTTTTATATCGTTTTTTTAATTCGTCCATTCTACCCATTCCTTCTGTATTTGTTCTAAAAATTCATTATCAATAGAATTTACATCAATTAAATCAACAAACACAGGAATCGTTGTATTTTCAACCTCTTCTTTTATATCACACAATATTTTCCAATCTATTTTGTGTCCCGAATTAAGAGCTAAATCTATATCAGCTCCTTGTTTGTTTGTACCTTTTGCACGCGACCCAAACAAATAAACACGACAATTAGGTAAATACTTATAAATAATTTTTAACAACGTATCTTTAATATCTGACTTTACATTTTCCATTGATATCTTTTCTGTATTAAAATTCTTTAAATTTCCAAATTAAATATGCCAAAAACAAATTGTTTTTTCTATATAAAATATACCCAACCATCTTCTTTATATTGATCCTTCAACAAATTCAGGAGCTTTGGTTGTAGATAGGCTAAATTTATAAATATTATGAAAAAATAATAAAAAAATGCAGTTTTCAACACCATGTATTAGTTTCTAATAAAATAATGTAAATTCACAATAATTTAATTAACACAAATTCTGAATCAGAAATAATAATTCTATCTCCCTTTTTTGCTTTGCAAAAATTATATCGAACACCATCTACAAAATTTATGCATAAAATAGCATTCAAAAAAAAAAAAAAAAAAAAATACCGTTGATTTTCCATCAATAAAAAATATAAGATTGTTTAAAATTAATAAACAAGACAAAAAAAGGAAAAAAGTAATGAGAAAAAAAATTATCATATTATTTATAGTCCCAATACTGCTTACAGGATCACTTTGTGCGGTAACAAATAAAACATTTTTCAAGCCACGTCCTATAGGACAAGACACCATTTTACAAAATGCGATGACAAACTATTACATACATCACATTGATTCTTTTGGTCATTTTACAATCAGCAACAATATTTTTTATGAAGAATCAACAGATTCATCCGATCTGGCTCGATATTTTTTTCCAAACAATAAAACTGAACTTGTAGTCAAAGGACTTGGCAATGGAGTTGATGCTGATGGAAATGTTACCGGCGCTGATATTGCAGCTGAATGGCTCAATATCGCATCGAATCGAGAACCAGATGATCCTTATCCTAATGACAATAATAATTATACTTTTAGTTCAAAAATAAAAGTATCACCTAAATTCAAGCAATTCGGTACAACGTTTTTTTTACATAAAAAAATATCCAAATATTTTTTCTTGAGCGCTTATTTTCCATTCGTACAAGTTGAAACAAACATGAGATTACAAGAATATGATAAAGAAAATGAACGTATACCAGCAGATGTTAACCGCGAAAATTTAAATACCATACATAATGCATATGAAGGTTTTAATAACCCTTTGATGAAATACGGCAAGATCGGAAATTACTGGAAACACTTAGCAGGACTTGCCGATATAAAATTTGAAGCAGGTGCAAATTTAAAGATAAAAAAAAATCATCAACTAGATATTTTTGCAAATGTAACAATTCCAACAAGTCATACACCAAAAGCCGAATATGTCTTTGAACCGTTGATAGGTAATGCTGGACACTGGGGGCTAGGATGCGGATTAAATTTAGATTTAAAACTTTTCAAAAAATTAAATTTTATAAACAAACTCGATTATTTATATCTTTTGCAAGAAACCGAAAAAAGATCCTTTGATCTTATATCCAACGGACCTTTTAGCCGTTATATGCTTGCAACTAACAACAAAGTATCAGATCGTCCAATTCCTTTAATAAATTATCTCACAAAAGATGTTGATGTCACCCCCGGCTCATCAATTAGTTGGCTAGCATCACTTCACTATGCACACCGTTCATTTGATTTTGAAATTGGATATAACTTTTTTTATAGGCAAGAGGAGGATGTTTCACTCAAACATCCATGGGAAGAAGAAATCGGAATAGCCGTTTATCTGGATAATAATCTGGAAGCTTTTTTAACCTCTTATAATGAGGTTCATCCAAATTATAATCAAACATCTATAAATTCAAGTATAGCAGTAGACGCAGCTGCTCCTTTCGCTGTAATAGAAGCAAGCAATATAAATGTTTCATCTTCTAAACACCCATCAGTTTGCACAAACAAATTATATGGAACAATAGGGTATAGATTAAATTGGAATGATAACATTTTAGGTTTTAATATTGGTGGATCATATGAAATTGCATCAAGTAATAAATTATTATCTTTATGGCAAATATGGTTTGGAACCAATTTGCTAATTTAATTCAAATTTCAGAAATAGAAAGGAAATAAATGTCAACTAAAAAGTTACTCCTTTTATTATACAACATAACAATATGTTGTTTTTTAATAATAGGTTCTTCAAATCCAGGAGGAGAAGAAGAAGCTGCAAAATCTGCCGTAACACAATTAACACCGGAACAAATTCAAACATTGACGACCGGTTCAAAAAAACAAAGTCTAGATCTCTTTAAATCATTAATAAAAACAAAATTACCAGCAGGTCTGAATTATAATCAATTCATACAAAAACTAAGAATTGAACATGCAAAACAATCCGCCCCACCATCTGAGGAAACACAGAAAAAGATTGAAGAGTTTAAAAAATCACAAGAAGAAACACAAAAAAAATTGGAAGAAATTAAACAACAAGCTAAAAAAACTAAACAACTCTTAACAGAAGAAAAGCAAAAACGAACAAAAGCTGAGGCAAGAATCCAAAAACTTAACAAAGAGCTTGGAGGCGCCTCTAAAGAAACAAGTGATATAAAAGAAAAATTAGACGAACTCATTATAAAGCTTACTTCTGTTGTAAAGGATATTAAAAATAAGTTAACGGGCCAAAATTTTGGTTTATCTGAAGAATCCGCAAATGATTTAACAAATCTATTAATGTATATAAAAGCAATAGAAGATTCTATAGACAAACTAAAAAATCTACTAACAAAATTAAAAGCAGAATTAAATAAAGTTGCATTAAACGACATAAAACAAAATCTAAATAAAGATTTATTAAAGGATATAGAACAACTTGCAAGCTTTCAAGGTCAGGATGTTGGTGTTTTAATAGGTAAAACTGCCGACCCAATAATTAATGACGCTGAATATATAAATGCTTTGAAAGATACTCCTGAATTCAATCAATCTAATTTTACACACCCACTTTTGTTTGTAACACGAAAACTTATACCTGAGAATCTCGAACAAGAAATATCATTTAAAAAACAACTTCAACAAGCCCCTAACCCAATTGAATTAATACAAAAAAAAATTAATGAATACACAAAAGAACCAATTCCTGGATTACTTTTATTTCAATTAATACAAAATCTATTATCTTTAAAAGAAAATGAAGAAGCAAAAAATGCTCTGGCTGATTTATTAGATAATTACATAAAAAATCCAACCGATAAAAACTACAATAATATAATCCAGATAGAGATAGATCCAAAAGACAAGGACAAGTTTGTAATACATGATGAATTTTTCAATTCAATTATAGATCCTATAGATAATAAAAGTAAACTGACAAATATTATAAATACAATGATAGAGAAACTACTCGAAGCATTTCAGAAAGTTTCTACAGAAGTAGACTATAAAACTAACATAACAGTTTTATTAAGGATGTTAAAAAATATAACCAATAATAAATCAATTTCATTATCTGATGATCAAAAATATAAAATAATACTTAATGCATCCCAAACAACAAAAACTAACCTAAATCCCTTTATAAAAAAGGAATTTCCTTATTTAAATTTACTTCCAAAATTAAAATGTGAATATTCCACTCAAACAATCGTTGATTTTTTAGAAATGTTCAATTCTCATTTATTTATTAATGTAACAGAAAAAATAGACGAACTAAAAAAAGATAAAGCTAACAAGATGAAAGAGATTGAAAAAAATCTTACTAAAAAAAATAAGCAAATAGAATTCAGGACAAACTTAAACAAAGATCCTGAGTATCAAAAATTATTATCTGAAATTAAAGATTTGGAAGATACATATAGTTTATTACAAAAATTAATAAAGACACTAACGCTTAATCCCGAAAACATAGCAACTTACATTGTAAATCAAAAATTTGAGCAACTCAGTAAAAATGATTTTATAAAGTGGGCTGAAAATCAAACAAAATCGGAAAAAATAAGTGCGGAACAACTGCAAGCTGGGAGAGCAAAACTGAAAAAAACATCCAAATTAACACCACAAGAACAAGTTCAAACACCACAAGAACAAGTTCAAACACCACAAGAACAAGTTCAAACACCACAAGAACAAGTTCAAAC
>WJIY01000050.1 GCA_014730005.1 Candidatus Babelota bacterium
ATCGTACGATGATTCGCTCTGGCATTGATGCCATGCTTCAATGCAAATTTTCTGATCAATGGAGTCAATATCATGGCAATTGAAAATGCCACCAGGCACGTGCTAAGAAGTAGAATCATGATTAGCTCCATAATGAATTATTATTACTAAAAAAATCAATTAAATTTCTGTGTTTGATAAAGTTCTTCAATTTTGTTTACAGTAAAATCAATATTATAATCTTTGCAAATCTTCTCTCGATTTCTTTTTCCAAAATACAATGATAA
This sequence comes from Candidatus Babelota bacterium, assembly GCA_014730005.1. Taxonomy (GTDB): domain Bacteria; phylum Babelota; class Babeliae; order Babelales; family UASB340; genus WJIY01. The sequence continues at coordinate 267 of WJIY01000050.1, forward strand.
CTCTTTATTTTCAAGCAGAGTAATAATTCGTTCTGCTAACATCTCAGCATCACCCGGTTTTATCAGGAACCCATTGTCGCCATCAATGACCAACTCATTATTACCTTTGACATTAGTAGTGATAACCGGCTTTCCTGAAGCCATTGCTTCCAAAATTGAAATTGATAATCCTTCCCAAAGTGACGTTTGTACAAAGATATCCATAACCTGCAATATTTCATTAACATCTTTTCGCCAACCAAGAAATTTCACATGTCTTTCAATATTCAATTTACGTGTAAGACTCTGTAATTCCGACTGTAAGGGGCCATCTCCAATTAGTAAAAAACATGTATTCGGAAATTTCTTTATTACACGAGGCATTGCATTCACAAACACTTTTGGGTCTTTCTGTTGCCACAAGCGCCCAACCGAACCAATAACTCTTTTTTGGTTATAAATATGTAATTCGTCACGTTTTTCATCTATATTAAATTTTAATTTATACTCATTTATATCAATACCATTACCTATTTTTACTAACCTCTCTAATGGTGCGATCCTTTTTTCTACTGCATATTGAAAATCCTGATCATTGACGATAATAATTTTATCAGAAAGTTTACCTGCGATTTTTTCCAACATAGTAAATATTAAGACACTTAATTTATTGGAAAACTCGTGAAACGCAAATCCTTGAACCGTATGAATCACATGTCCAATATTAGCAATTTTACCAGCAATTCTTCCAAGAAAACCTGGCTTTGACGAATGTGTGTGAACAATATCGAATCTGTTTTTCCTAAATATCTTAACTAAAGTAATGAGTGCTTTAAAGTCATAAAATAGATTGATTTCTCTTTTTAATGACGGCACAAGAATGACAGGGATATGCATACTTTCAAGGACTTCTGTCAGTTCGCCCTTTGACTGGCATATTACAGTGACTATATATTTTTCTTTGTCTAACCTAGAAATCAAGTCAACCATCGCCTTTTGTACACCACTCATAATCGGCAAGACTTGAAGATGAGCTATTTTATATCGTTTCAATTTGCTAACAAATCCCCTGTTAATAAAAAATATCACTAACTCATGATGTGTATTTTAACATTATAGTTATAAATTAATTCTGCTACGAAAACAAAATATGTATAATTCCTCTTAACAGAAGTCCTAAAAAAGTCATGCCATCTAAAATGAAATTTGTATGATAATGTTTTTTATAAAATTTCCAGATGCTTTTATGTCTTTCAATAATCATTTGATATTTTAAAAATTTTGAACTTTCGCCAATATAGTGTAATATCTCTGCATCAGGATAATAATATACGCCCCATCCATTTTGTTTTGCTCTTATACAAATATCTACATCTTCATTGTACATAAAAAACTGAACATCAAATGCACCAATCTTTTCGATCATTTTTTTTCTAATCATCATGCAACAACCTGACACCCAATCGACTTCGCGTATATGATCGTGAGCCCAGTCGTGAAGCAGATACCTCCTAGTCCATTTATTATTGGGAAAAAGCTTTGATAAAACCGAATATCTGTTAAACAAAAAAATAGAATAATCCGGGAACGACCTGCACGATAATTGGATCGTTTTCTTATCTTTCTCATAAACTTTCGGCCCAATAATTCCTATCCTAGAATGGTCATTTAAGAAATTTACCATTTTTTTTAAAGCATCATTCAGAATTAAACTATCAGGATTTAACACCATTAGATATTTGCCTTTGCTAAGAGCAATCCCTTGATTAACGGCAAAACTGAAACCTTTATTTTCATTATTTTGAATAAAGGTGATCCTTTGATTTTCCGCTAAGAATGTATGATCATTTGGTGAATTGTTATCAATAACTATTACTTCAAAGTCAATCCCGCTCGTATTTTTATAGATTGATTCAACACATTTATTTAAGAGAATTTCGACATTATAATTTATTATTATAATAGATAAATCCATTAAATGTTAATGCTCTCATTTTTCAACTTGAAGGTTTTTGCATTGTACCTGCGACTTTAGATATTTCATGAAAAGCAATCTTGGCAGAATCCAGCCAATTGAATTTTTGTGCTTGCAATTTCCCAAGACGAGCCATTTGTTGACGTAATTCAGCGTCGTTTAAAACATGATAAACTTCATCAGCAATTTCTTCAATGGCATACGGATTGACCAGTCGACCGGCGTTGCCTACCAACTCTGGCATCGATGACGTGTTTGATACAATTGCTGGCAATCCAAGTGACATTGCCTCTAGAACAGGTAACCCAAAACCTTCATACAATGACGGAAAAATAAAAAGTTCAGCATTTTTATACAAATGATAAAGAATTTCATTCGATACATAATCAGTAAAAATTACAGATTTTTCTATTTTCAGTTTTTCTACCGTGCTAAAAATTTCATTATATTGCCAACCTTTCTTGCCTGTGATTACAAGCTGATGATTTAAACTATATTTTGTTTTCAAAATTTCAAACGATTGTACTAATCGTGTTAAGTTTTTCCCTGGTTCCAATGTTCCAACATATAACAAGTATTTATCCTGTATTAATTTTTCCTTTTTAAATAAATTCCAAATATGTGGATTGCTTTTTTTTAGTTTATTTTTAATTCCATTTGGTGTAATTAGAACTTTTGAATCTCTAACTTTACATATTTTTTGTATTTCTTTCTTTGAATTATTAGAAACCGTAAATATTTTATCAGCTCGCTTAGCTGAAATTTTTATCATCATTTTTACATACATTGACCTAATTTTTGAAAACTTTTGTTTGACAAAAAATGGTATCATGTCATGAATACAGACAACATTTTTACATCCTGCAAAAATAGGCATAATCGTTGAAGGTGAAAATAGAACATCTATCCTGTTCGCTTTGATTTTGAAAGGTAAAAATAGTTGTTCTATTAAAATTCTTTTTAAAACCTCCTCTGCGGAAAAAGGAAATTTAATTGTTTTGAATCTCGAATTTTCAAAACTATATATTTTATAATTATCTTCATTTGCAAACAATACATATTCATTTTCTTTATCTAATTTCTCAAATTCTGAAATTATATTAAAAGCATAGACTCCTATGCCAGTTAGTTCCTTACGTATTGGTAATAAATTAATGCCTATTTTCATCAAGTCAAAAAGCCTATAGTTGTTTTGTGCATTAATATTTTACTTTAAGCATAATTACTTGAAATGGTCTTGATTGTAATAAATTTCAACGCTATAAATAAAAATACTAAATTAAAAATAAGCCAAGTACTTACGATTGCAAAATCACCCCTAATTTGACCTAATATCGCAGGGACTATAGTAGCATAAAAAACAATGAAATTTAAATTCATGTGATTATTATTTAATAGAACAAGAAACGACTTCATAATCACACCAAATAACAACATTCCTGTTATTATTCCAATAACATGAAAATTCAAATATAATTCTCCTATTAAAGATGGTACGAAGGTCACTTTATTTACATAAACTTTTGGATAAATTTTTCTTGTTATAATTATTGCAGCACTTTCAGGCTTTTCAGACCAAATTCTAGACGGGATAGGCTTAAACATCAAGTTAAAGAAAGTTTTTCCATATTGATAATCAACCTTTTCGGGAACATATTTAACAATGTCTTTTACTCTTAATAAGTAATCAAAATTTGCTATGAAATGATTATATAAATTTGCTGTAAAAAAGGTACCTTCTAATTCAATTTTTTTCAAATTATCATTTATTCCTGTTAGTTCCCTGTATTTTAAATAAAATGTGAGAAATATCATTAACAAAAGCGTCACTGAAAACATCAAAACAGGTCTTACTTTTTTCTTAACGTAATGATAACATACAAATAGAGAAACAATTAAAAAGACAAAAGGACCTCTTTCCCCTAAGGACAGGTGTAATAAAAACACAAAAATTGTAAAAATAAAAAATATTGGTGGAAAACGATTATATTTAAGATTATAACAAAACCAAATTAAAAGTGGAATTTTAGATAAAATAACCGCCATGAACAGAAAACTAGAACCAGTCGTAAGCTCTACCATGGCGTTTTTGATATTTAAAAAATATGCAGATGCTCCACCAGATAACTTCAATATTAACAAAAATGATAAAATACTAATTAATGAAATGGTGATAACAATTATTTTAATTCTCTTTATTGACCAATGGACAGTAATCTTCCGCTTCTTGTCTATAATTATTTTACCTATATCAGAGAAATAGCCTATTTGAAAAAAGTGCAAACCAGCGATAATATAAAGAAGAGCTAATCTGTAAAAATGCTCATCTCTGCGAATTAGTTCTGCCTTATAGAAAACTAAATCTAAAGCTGGAATTCCAAAAAAAATTAAATACAATCCATGAAACACCACCATTGGAGAAAAAATATCAATTTTAGCTCCTTTAATATTTTGCAACACTATGGGAATAATGCCAGCTAGAAATAAATAATTAACTAATATCTTTATTAAAAATAAATCATTATATATTTGCGACACCAATATAATGGCTTCTATTATAAATAAAGAAAAAAAATATTTTAAAATTTTAAATTGATTTGAAACAGTTCTATGCATTTTTTTTGATCGTTAATTTTTCATTTGTTATGCTGATAATTCCAGCAATATAGCCTTTTAACAGTGAAATAATTCGCTCAATTAATATTTCCTCATCCTTTTTGATGAATTTCCTGGCAAAAATTCTCATAATTCTTTCTTGACTTGTAAATAGAGCTAATAAATATATTTTAATAATTCCGTAATTATAATTTTTTCTAAGAATAAATACATAATTGCGCATGCGATAGTAATCCCGGAAGCTGCGATCCGATGATGCGCTGGCATTATGCCAGATCACGGCGTCCGGATAGTAAAGAATCCGGTACGAGGATGCCTGCGCCCGCACGCATAAGTCCACATCTTCGTAATACATAAAGTA
>WJIY01000051.1 GCA_014730005.1 Candidatus Babelota bacterium
ACAAGAAATAACCGCAACAATAAAAATAGATTGGCTCAATCAATATGCATTAAATTTAAACACCGCGCAAAATCAGCCGGAAAAAGAAAAATATAAAGCATTATTTACTGAAACATTCAATAATCTATCTACTGCAGAAATAAACAAAAATATGAATGAGATTGATACCAATATAATAAATCAAAACTTTTTTAATAACTTTGGAATTGAAATCGACGACGAAAAAAAAGCTTTATTTCCAGAACCCACGCCCCAAACACCTCCAGAACTCACGCCAGAAACACCATCTCCTCCTCCACCACTTCCAGGGCAAACACCTCCCCCACCTCCTGTCGAATCTTTAATTAAAAAACAATCTAGTGAAGAGAAGATAAAACTACCTACAAATTTAGCAGCCTTAAATCAAGAATTAGATAAACAAGAAATAACCGCAACAATAAAAGTAGATTGGCTAAAGAAGTATGCCCAAATGATAATTGACAATAAAGATAACACTGAGCCAAGAAATCGTTATAAACAATTGTTTATCCAAACATTAAAGACTCTTACAGATGATGAAATATCGCAACATAAATCTCAAATCGATTCTCAACAAATGACTCAACTTAAAAATTTAAATTATCAAGCGCAAAAAGGTAGAAGAAAAGTTGCAACACCTGTATTTGATAAAGATGAAAAAACATTAATTGAAAAACTTATAAATAATCCTGATTAAAAAGTAAAGGGGATTAGAAGGCACGCCTTCTAATCCCCTTTTAAAAATTATCATAATCTTACTGTAATATTATTTATTTTCTACTTCAACAATAAATTGAATTAATTCTAATTTAGACTTTAATTCATTTTTTTGATTTTCATCTATAAAGCCTCTTTCAAAAACTCGATCAATTGCTCCATTTAAATCCTGAATATCTAAAGGAACACCAATTGCAGATCTATCAACTTGATTTTTCCATGTCCTAGAAACAGCATCTTCAATTAACCCTAATATTTCTTTATATTTTCCAAATGTGGCAAAACTTAATTTATTCTCAAAAATCTTTTTAAATTCCTGTATGGCCTGTTCAACATCTTTTCTATTTTTTACAATCGATGCACTTCTTATTTTTTTTGCTATCTGATCTAATGAATCATAATCGGACTCAAAATTATTAGCACGTTCTTTTAATCCTTCTGCGGCATTCTTTAATTTACTTTTTGCCTCAATTTGTTTTGTTTCTTCTGCTTCCTGTTTTAATTGTTCTGCTCTTGCTTGCATTTCTTTTTGAATTTTTTCAACTTCACGTTGCCTTTGTTGTTCTATTTCTTTTTTTTGTTTTCTTATATATTCCATTTCTTTTCTTCTAGCTAATTTCTTTTGCTTTGCAACATAAACTTTTTCAAAAACGCCAATTGCCCATTTCATATCTAAAATTTCATTTGCTATTTCACTTAAATCATCCTCAGAAATGCTTTTTTCATTTAAACTTTTTTTAGAAATGTCTTTAATATCATATTTGTTTTTAATTCGTTCTTCGAATAATTGTAATAAAATCTCTAACCTTTTCCCTTTTGGAGGTTCCTCATCTTCTTCTAAAGCTGCTAATAAAATAGGTTTTAAATCAATTGGTTTTTCTAATTCTTTTGCCTTTTTTTGCTCTTGCTCTCTTCTTTGTCGTTCTTGTGACATTCGTCTTTCAGCTTCTTCTTTCTCTTTTCGCTTCTGTTCTTCACGTTCACGTTCTTTTCTTTGTTGCTCTTCTTTTTTTATGCGTTCTTCCTCGTGAACTTTTCTCAAACGCTCTCTTGCTTGTTCAATTTCATTTCGGTCTTCTTCCATTCTCCGCTCAGTAGCTTCTGCTTCTTTTTTATATCTTTTTTGTTCTTCTTTATCTTTTGTTTCCTGTGCTGCACGATTTAATAATTTTACATATAATTCATAAACTTCATTATTCTTGACTCGAGCATTATCTCCAAGCTCTAATACAGCATCAAAATTACGTTTGTAAAAATCCGGCCAACTTTTAGATAAATTAATTAAATAATCAATAGAAGCATACTCCACGAAAGGAGTTGGAATGTTATACCTTAATCCCAAGCATCTGGAATAAATGCTATCTAAAAATTCCATTAATCTTTTAGCTTTTGTTATCTCTTGTTTTACATCTTTAGCCTTAACATCTATTTCCCTTGCTGGATTAATATCTAAAACAACAGAATTTAAAGTCTGAACGCTATTTAAAGGAAAATATGGATCTGTTAAAACATTCAAACCTTGTTCCGATTTAGTTCCAAATAAACTATTTATTTCATTTTTATATTGCTCACTTAAAGCTTGCGCCAATAAAAAACCAGGAACCAACAACCACAAAAAAACTAATATTTTTATATTTTTAAAAAAATTTCTCATGCTTCCCCCTAATATTCAAATAGATATTAAAAATAAAAACTTTCTCTAATTAACAGGATACATAATTATCGAACTTGTTTTCAAATAAAAAATTAAACTTTTAAAAAATCTTTG
>WJIY01000052.1 GCA_014730005.1 Candidatus Babelota bacterium
ATATTTAATCCATTAATACCTTGATATGCATTTTTTGATGCATCAGATGAATTCATTGGACACAAGCTTGAACTAACAAAAAACAATGAAATTTTTAAAAATAATTTAAGTAGACTTGTATTTCTTTTTAACATGATAACCCCCAATTTAAATTTTTTAGTTCAATTTTTAATTTATAGAATAGTACATCCCCAACCTGCAGCACATGTTAATACAATTTGTGTAGCTCCAATTTGGGCTATGCCTAGTCCCAATTTTAGAAGTAAATCAACAAAGAAATCTCCATCATTATTCGTTTTCCAAAAAACGTCATAGGAACTAGCATTATCACCATTTACTTTGGCACCATGAGACTTTAAGATAGTCAAATCATCTGATTTATTAGAACTAAAATTTACAAATATGCTCTCTAAGCCATCCGAAATTGAATTTATTTGTTCACAATTATAAAAGCAAAAGTTGGAAAAATAACATCTTTTCATTTCTGTTCCATAAAAATTAGATCTAGCTAATACATTGTTTTTTATCCCTAAAAAACAACAATTGTTTAAAATAGTATGGGTAAAATTTAATTCTTCCATCACTTTACAATATAAAACTAATGTATTATTTAATTTTGCATGGTCAAAATTTAAATTTTTTAGCTCGGAAGAAATAAAAGATATCTTAGTAGAAGGATTTATTTTATGTAATTGCATTGAAGTTCCTTGAATAGATGTTTGTAAGAAATCAGAGTTACTAAATGTGGCATTATCAAAAAACGAATCTGATATTTGTGTTTTGTCAATTGTTACATTATCAAATACTGCATCATTAAATGTTGTATGATTTAAAATTTTGGATTCAGTTAGAACCGTATCCAAAAATTTAGCTTGATTTAATTCTGTATTATTCAGAGTTATATTAGTCAAAATTACATTACTAAATGTTGCACCATTTAAGTTTGCATTTGTAAAATCAACTCCTTCTACGTTTATGTCTTTAAATTCTGCGTTTTGTAAATCAGTTCCCTGCAAATTTTTATCGCCTTGCAATAATCTTTTATAAGCTAATTGATTATAAGCACATAATTGACTAAAACATAAAGTCAAAATTGCCAATATAAAGTTATGTTTTTTCATAATAATTCCTTTATTTATAATTAAATTAATTGTGTTAAGGTTATTTGAAAAAGACCACTTATTGACCCATTAACAATAGCTTGCATTAATTTTTGCATATAAGATTCATAGTCAGTTTTTTTCCAAATAAAATCAAAATTTGCATGTTTTTCATTATAGGACTTTTCTGGATAGTCTATTCTATATTCAAGAATTTTATTACGTTTATTTTTTTCTTCTCTTAGCATAAAATATGTCATTATATGGTGAGTATCATGGTTAAGATCAAACTCTAATCTATCTATTTCACTTTGTACTCGTTCATATATTGACTTATTATTAGAGCGACGTGCTATTTTTAAGTGCGCTCCTTTTAATGTAAAGGTATTAATATTATTTAAATTTGTAACAATATCATTAAAAATGCATCCTATAAAAATTTTAGATTTTGAAACATTTAATATCGATGGAAAAAGTATATTGGAAAAATATACATCTTCCATTTTAACCCCATGAAAATCAATATTAAATAAAATAGTTTCTACTTTACTTCCAGCTAAATCATATTTAATTATTTCAGTTTTAAATGGGTCAAAATTTCTTTTATCATTAAAATAATAATCTTCAAGCTCAGTTATAGATACTTTTGATTTAGTATTTTCTCCACCTAACACGCAGCCTTTATTTATATAGGCGTACTTAAAATCTAATTGATCGCCTAAAATTCCTGAACCAAAAATATATAATCCTTTTATTTGAGCTAAAACAAAACTAACCATTTTTAATGGAGTTGAAATAAAACTAATTCCTTCTGCTTTAATATTACGCATATTTGTATTTTCAATAGTTGACGAATCAAATTTGAAGTTATTAAATATAGCATTCATAAAATTTACATTTTTTATTATAGAATCTTTGAATTTTGAATTTATTAATTTTGCATGATTAAATTTTGTTTGATTTAAAATTAAAACATGATCTGTTCGAACTTCATTTATTATAGAATGACTAAAATCAGAATTTATTATTTTTGCTTTTTTTAATTGTGTTGCATTTAATTTTGAATTAGATAAATTAGCATCACAAATTATAGAATTATCTAAATTGGCTTCAGAAAGATTTGCTCCACTTAAATTTGTTCCAATCAAAATCGTATTACTTAAGTCAAATCTAGTTAGATCAATTCCTCTTAAATCAGCAAATGATAAATCCTTTTGGCCCCCAATGCAAACTCTTTCCAAATCAATTTGACGCAAGAAAGATTTACGTTTTATATATTCGGGGTTTTGTTTAATAATGGATAAAGCTGTAGTTACGGCTTGAAACTCATCTGGTTGTTTTGTTTCATTTAATTTATAGATAGCAGTTTTAAGCTTTTCCATTAGCAGATTAAATTCTTCTACTTGTTGTTCATTAGCAGCTTCTTGATTTTCAAATTCATCACGAGAATCCTCTTGTTGCATTTGAACATCGCCTTCATCGTCGGAAGAATCAAATCC